>QNFO01000355.1 GCA_003646355.1 Gammaproteobacteria bacterium | reverse complement strand
TTGCCATCACCAGCCGCTGGCTCAAAAGAACTGAGCTGGGCAACGCCATCCTTGCCAGTTTCTTGTTTAGATTTGGCCATAGTAAAACTACCTCAAGGTTAATAAACAGGGTTAATAAGTGTGTAAACCAGGCCCTGGCGCTGAGAGTGGTAGGGGGCAAAATACCCATTACCAAGCACTAAGAACACCGACTTAGATTAAAAATTCAGCTCCGGATTATGACGTAACAAGCAGCCTCAGGTCAATGGAGCACTTCACCCGACCCACCGAAGGTACGTACAGGCCTTTCCGCTAAAAAGACCAGCCCGCAAGGCTATTAAGACTTTAACTCAGAGCTTTAGCTTACTCGGTTCTAGCCAAAGGGTTCAGCCATAGGAGCAAGCTTGATCCGGATCAAAGCGCAGTCATCCATCACTTGCCCAGAACCGCCACTGTCTTTATCATCGCCCTTCCAAAATTATTAACCTACCCACCTAAAACTGATATTGCAGTAGCAATACACCAACCTAGGAAACTGAAAATGAGCGGATCAAATACCGGCCAACTGTACGGCCGCATGGACCTGGACGGCAACGTCACACTCGAAGATGCAAACGGCTCCATAGTGACCAGTATCGATTCTGACGTTCAGCCCATCGATAGCAACCTCTCTGCGCGCGAAGAACACCCGGATGGCATTACCCTGTCACGCCCAGATGCGGCCAAACTCGGCGTTATTCTCGAAGGCATGTAAGCACCGCTTACTGACTCAACAAGAGGGTCTTCTGCGGCCCTCTTGTTACTTTCTCTTTACAACCCTCTTTACACTCCTCTCTGATCACTACGACCTTTTAAATCTTAATTATAGGCCTACCTGAATCACCCTAACGCCCGATACCCGCTGTAATCCTTGCAGCCACAATCTCAATGTACCCTCACCTCTTATTCAGCATTCGCTTGCTTAAAATAATAAAAAGCTCTCTAATTGAACGAAACAAAATAATCACAATAAATATTTAGCACCTCAAAATCACAGCAGTTTAAACACTACAGACCGAACCCCGCCCCCGGCTTTATAGCAAAGCACTAATAATAATGGGAACCCTATGAAAGAAAATTCTTGCGTCATTTTAAAAAAAGAAAACCGCGTTCTAACCATCACCCTAAATCGCCCCGATGCTCTCAACGCCTTTAATAACGATCAATACGACGGTGCTGGCGATGCCCTGAGTAGCGCCGCCACGGACGACAATATTGCCGTGGTGATTATTACTGGCGCTGGCCGCGCCTTTACCGCCGGGCAAGATCTCGATGAAATGGCTAATCCGCGCAAACACAATGACGGCAAGCGCCACGGCTTCCCCTATTTTATCGACACACTGGCCAGCTTTCCCAAGCCGATCATCGCCGCCGTTAACGGCATGGGGGTCGGCATTGGCCTGACAATGCTACCCCACTGCGACTTTGTCCTTATCAGTGAAACAGCGCGCTTAAAGGCACCCTTCCCCACTCTTGGCGTTACCGTCGAAGCGGGTAACTCCTTCCTGTTACCCGAACGTGTGGGCTGGGCCAACGCCGCCCATATCCTTTACACCGCCGAATGGGTCGATGCCGACAAAGCCGTCGAAATAGGCTTGGCCTGGAAAAAAACCAGTGCCGAACAGTTAATGCCTGAAGCCGACAAGCTCGCCACACAAATAGCGGCCATGCCCATTACCTCTTTGGTGCACACCAAAAACCTGGTGCTTGCGCCTCGGCTCGATGCTATTAAAGCCGCTCGCAAACTCGAAACCGCCGCCTTTGTCGAACTTGTTGGCGCACCCGCCAACCGAGAAGCCATTCAAGCCTTTAAAGAAAAGCGGCCGACGGATTTCACCAATTTACCCGATCAATAAAGACAATAGCCCTGTCATTAAATAGAACAATAAGGAGTAAGACATGAGACTAACGACACCTCGCATACCCCCGGTTGAGCCAGAAGAATGGACGGAAGAGCAAAGTCAGGCTCTGGGCATGGACATTAAAGAACTGCAAGCCAGTATCGGCTCGCCCGACAAAGTGTTTAATGTTGTTAAAACCCTGATCCGCTATCCCGACCTTTTTAAAGCCTGGCTCGGCTTTGCCAATCACGTCATGTTTAACTCTAGCCTGGCACCCAGAGATCGAGAAATTGTTATTTTGCGCATCGGCTGGCTGTGCCAGTCGGGCTACGAATTTGGCCAGCACATTGTTATCGGTCGCGATGCCGGGTTGAACGATGGCGAGATTAAAGCCATTACCGAAGGGGATAGTGCCGTCAACTGGTCCGACGCTGAGCGAGCCTTAATTAAGGCCACCGACGAATTGCACGCCGATGCCTTTATCAGCAACGCAACATTTTCAGAGCTGCAAGAGCACTTCGAAGAAAAACAAATTTTCGACGTTATTTTCACCGTTGGCCAATACAACATGGTATCAATGGCTTTAAATAGCACCGGTGTACAACTCGACGAAGGCATACCCGAATACAAATCGTTTCTCGAGTAACAGGACTATTGCAAAATAATCTGCCCATAAAATAATCGGCGTTTAGTCATAATCACCGAAACCTACCCACGACTCGCAGTAATAAGGAAGTAGAACATGTCCGATAAACACATGACCCTTGAAGTCGCCGATGGCGTTGGCCTAATCACCCTCAATCGGCCGGATGAAGGCAACCCCGTCGTGCACGGCATGGTCGAAGAGCTGCTCGACAAAGCCATCATCTGCGATGAAGACCCGGCTATTCGCG
>QNFO01000354.1 GCA_003646355.1 Gammaproteobacteria bacterium | reverse complement strand
GTACTGAGCCACCTGGGTATAGGTAATGCCTTTCATGCCACCAAGCACGGCGTAACAAAAAACAATGGCCATACCGATCACTACGCCGGTTTCAATTTCCACTTCTAAAAAGCGTGAAAACACAATGCCGACGCCGCGCATTTGCCCGGCAATATAGGTGAAGGAAATAAAGATTAAACAAACAACAGCAACCACGCGAGCGAGCTTGGAGTAGTAGCGATCACCAATAAACTCCGGCACCGTAAAGCGGCCGAACTTGCGTAAATAGGGCGCTAATAATAGAGCGAGAAGCACATAGCCCCCGGTCCAACCAACTAAATAGACAGCGCCATCACGACCGGTAAAAGCGAGTATGCCGGCAACGGATAAAAACGATGCGGCGCTCATCCAGTCGGCTGCGGTGGCCATGCCGTTTATCACGGGGTGAACGCCGCCACCGGCAACGTAGAATTCTTTAGTGGAGCCAACCCGCGACCAAATGGCAATGCCGATATACAGTGCGAAGGAGAGGCCGACGAAGATAAAACTCAGTGTTTGTGCGCTCACGAGTGGGCTCCCGTGTCTGTCTGGTTTGCGACGTTGTTTTCGACATTGTCGTCGTCATCATCGACACCATGGGCGCGCTCAATCTTTTTCATCCAGAAGTGATAGATAAAAATTATCGCCACAAAACAGAGCATGGTGCCCTGCTGGGTAAACCAGAAACCGAGAGGAAAACCGCCAATGCTGAACTGGTCGAGCCAGTCGCTAAACAGTACGCCACAGCCAAAGGACACAAAAGCCCAGGTGCTGAGCAGTACCACCAGCACCTTAACGTTAGCCCGCCAGTAGGCATCTACATCAATTTCTTTTAGGGTTTCACCATCGTGATGGGAGTGGGGTGGCAGGTTCTCAGCCTCGTCGTGATGGTAAACGGCACCATCGTCATTCGGCTGATCTTTGCTATCGGCGCTTTGATTCATTGTGTCCTCATATAGGCATTATTTTTCTAAGGCGCAAGGCTGGCAAGATGCGCTGCCGATGTCAACCGAAAGCACGGTGATAAGGATGTTTGGCTAGTGTTTGATAGCGCTAGAAACAGCCACTAGAAACTGTTCGTTCTACCATTTGATGTGGGTACAATTAAGTTATAAATGTAATGGAGTGGGGCAGAATAGGGATAATGCTAGATTATTACGTAGCTAATATTAATGACATGGCGAGCTGTAAAGTAAAGTCGCATACCGAAAGCTTTACTCAGAATACTGCAACTGGCACAGGCCTGCTATTTACAGTCGCCCTGCTTGTTACGACCCTGTTGGTTTCACACCCTTCGCTGGCGAGTGATACCACGCCTTCCTCTAAGGCCCATAAATCCGGTTACGACAATGAAGAGGGCTTTGCTGGCCCCGGTTCTGCAGTCTATGAATTAGAAAAAGATGATGAGGAAAAAAATGCGCTGATAGGCATTAAAGCCATTGATGACCTTATGCAGCCCTGGTTCAATTTTAAAAAGGACTTAAACGAGAAGCACGGCTTCCAGTTGGGTCTGGCCTATACCACAACCTATCAAACGACCAATGACGAAATAACGGGTATGGATGACACTGCCTGGTCGGGTGTTTTGCGTGTTACCGGTAAGTGGGAGCTATTCAATCGCGGTCAGGCTAACAAAGGCTCACTCGTTTTTTCGGTGGATAACCGCGCTAATTACCGCGATACCTCGCCCGCTGATTTTGGTGGCAATGTTGGTTTTATCGCCCAGCCAGGCTATTTATTTAGTGATCCCGATACGGTACTCGTCGATTTACACTGGCAGCAGTATTTAAACGATGGAAAAACCGGTGTAGTGATTGGCCGTTACGACCCCACCGATTTTATGCATGTGCTGGGTCACAAGAGCCCCTGGACAGCCTTTCAAAACTTAAACATCTCTTTAGACAGTTCCATCGCTTATCCTGATTCGGGTGTGGGTATTGGAATAGGCCACTGGTTCGATCAAACAGAGGCGGGACAATTCTATGTGCTCGGCGGCTTTAACGACGCCAACGGAAAAGTCACCGACGAAAAAATGTTCGAACAGGGTGCGGAATTTTTTAAATATGCTGAAGTCGGCTGGTCGCCTACTCGTGATCAGCGTTATACCACCAATGTGCATTTAACCTTGTGGGATGTTGATGAGCGTAAACATGATGCTGTTGATTCCGCCCATGGTTTTGCCATAGCTGCGAACTACACACTGGAGCGTGTGACCTACTTTGCCCAGTACGGTCGCTCAGATGTGGATGATCCTGCCGATCCGCAGATTTATGAGCGCTCGATTAACCTGGGCGCCACTATGGATATGGCCAACAGCTCAAACCAGGCCGGGCTAGCCCTAAACTATGGTGATATGGCGGCGCCGGGCCTGGACGATCAGACGGTTATCGAAGCGTATTATCGCGTGCAGGTCACTAAGAATTTGGCGCTGACGCCGAGTGTTCAACATATTAAAGACCCTGCTTTGAACCCCTCGGATGATGTTACTATTTTTGCCATGCGAGTCCGATTAACATTGTAATACCTGCACGATAATCCGTATAAAATACTGGAGTTCTTTGGTGCTAAATATTCGTTTTAAAACTTATGGTCAGCTCTTCGCCTTGATAGGGTTGGGGTTATTTTGTTTTTCTTCATTGGCTGCGGACTGGACGCCAGTTGATGATGAGTCTGTTCTGAGTGGTATATTCTCTGATACGACGCAAACCGCAACATTAAAAGATGGTGTTGAGGCGGTAGC
>QNFO01000353.1 GCA_003646355.1 Gammaproteobacteria bacterium | reverse complement strand
TGTCGACTGAAGATATTGGTTAACGCTGATAAAACCCTGTTGATCAAGCGCTAAATCTGTCTGACTTAACCAGATAGCGGCACTGGCATTGGTACACCAGAAGAGACAATCAAAGTTTATCGTTTTATTATTTTCGCCTTTTAACTCTTCGGCGGAAACGTCTTCAATACGGGTATTGGCAATGACCTCAATATTATGACGCGTGAATAATTTGGCAACCTTGCACTGTAGTCGGGGTGGATAATTCTCGGGTAGGCCTTCACCCTGTTGCACCAAACAGAATTGCAAAGGCCTGTTGATTGAGGGGTCACGGCTCAGTGCAAAATGCATCGCCAATATCAGTTCAACGCCCGCCGCACCGCCACCGACAATCGCAATGCGATAAGCCGCTTGCTTTTCTGACTGAGCTTTATCACTGTGCAAATAGTCTTTTATCCCTTGCCAGCGCGGATAAAAAGTAGCGATGGGTTTAACAGGGGTGGCAAACTCAGCGGCACCGGGGATAGCTAAGTCAGGGCTAATACCACTGTTAATCGACAATAGATCAAAGCCTAGAGGTGCTCTATCGGCAAAGTGTATTTCTTTATTTGCAAGATCAATACCCGTGACAGAGGCTTGAATAAAGCGCGCATTGGCATAGCGGCATAAGCGGGACAAATCAATATGAGTTTCTTCGAGGTCATAATGCCCCGCAATCAAACCCGGCAGCATGCCAGAGTAAGGCGTGAGTACTTGCGGTGAAATAAGCGTCAGACGCACACCGGGCAGTGGTTTCATGGCCCACATTTTTAACACCAGGGCATGGCTGTGGCCGCCACCAATGAAAACCAGGTCTTTATAAATAGGTGTGGATGTTTGCATTAGCGTATGTCTGCAGTGGTCACTAAGTGGAGGCGTCGGCGTAAGTAGCGCGCCAAACTATCGACGGCCATATTCAATAGGGCTGAGGCGAGAATTAATAGGGCCGCACGGTCAAAGCGAAATTCTTCAAAAGCGGAATCAATATAAAAACCCAGGGTGGCGATGCCGAGGATGCCGAGAATGGCGCTCTCGCGCATGATCACTTCCCAGCGATAAAAAAGCAGAGCTAAAAACTGCCTGTAAATACGCGGCAGTATTTCATAGGCGTAGCGATTAACGCCTTTGCAGGCGTCGTCGCGCAATTTTAGTGGCTCACTAAAGCGTGCCAGTAGTTGGGCAATAATGGTGCTGTTGTGCAAAGCCAACGCTACAATGGCCGGCAACATGGATGGCCCCCAAAGCAGCAGTGCGACAAAGGCCAGCAAATATTCAGGCAGGGTTCGCGCAATTAACAGCAGGCCAGCGCAACCCCGACTGACAACAGGGCCAACAAACAGGCGGGAATTAAACGGCAAGGCAAGCAAGGCCAGAAGCGCCGTAAAGAAAAGTGCGATTTGGCTTAATATCAGCGTATTACACAAGCCCGGCCAGAGTTGTTGTTGCCACAAAAAGACCAGCCAGGGGCCAATGCCATTAGCGCTAGCGGTACGCAGAGGCTGGGGGATAATATCTTCAGTAAAAAACTGTGCAACAATTTGCCAGCTAAAGCTCGCGCTAGGTGGCAGATAGACAAGAGCGACCACTAAATAAACGGGCAGTAAACGCTTACGCAACCACCATCGCTGGCTGACAATTAATAGCAACAGTACATAAAGCAGGCCTGCAGCCTCGCTATAAAGCCCTTCACTCAAAGCAGTTTCGAGATAAAAGCCCAGTGTCGGCAAACCGACAAAACCGAGTATTACCGTTGAGCGCAGTGCACATTCAAAACGGTAACGGGTGTAATGGCTCAGTGCCGGCCAGGCCAGGGGCAGGGTCGTGTAAAAAAAGGCACTCAGACTTTGGCTATCAAGTAGATTAGCCCGTGGCCGAGGTGAAGTTTCTTCAAATAATTCGCCGTACACTTTTGCCAACGTACCCGCATAGGGCAGCCCAATTGCCAACAAGCCCGTCAATGGGGATAAACCAAAACATTGAATAAAAATAAGTGCCCAAAACAACTCGTGAATAGCACGAATAAAAGCGCAGAAAGCCCTTACCCACCAGTGCCGATACGCCAGTGCCAGACCAAAGCCCGCCACCACAGCTACGGCCATACCCTGTAGAGCAAAGCAAAGGGTATTCGCCAAGCCACTGAATAATTCGCTATAACTGACAATACGCGGCTTAAGTAAGCCCTGCCCCATAGCCTTTAATTCCAGCCAGGGGTTAGGACTAATGATTTCAATATCGGCCAATAATAGGCAAATGCCCGCAATTACAGCGATATAAAAACTTGTCGAGCGCAACGAGAAAATCTCGCTAGTGGTTTTCTTGACCTTATTATTCAAGCTGTTAACAGACGCTGTTGGCATCAGGCGTAAAGCTCGGCGAGAGCATCAGCCTTCAATGCAGAACAGGGAGCATCCAGCACAATAGCGCTGTCTTTTAAGCCAATAATACGATCACAGAAGTGCAAAGCCTGTTCAACATCGTGTAATGCCAGCACCAGGGTTTGGTGTTTTTCTACGATTAACGCCAGTAGCTGTTGCGCCTGATAATCATCCACCGCAGAAACGGGTTCGTCACCGAGAAAAATACTTTTCTGTTGATACAGTGCGCGGCCAATGGCGACCCGCTGAGCTTGCCCACCAGAGAGTTGCTCGACGCGATCAAACAAAAACTTATCAAGCTGTAATGGCTCTGCCAGTTTAGTCACTTCATGCAAAGGTTGGGACAGGGGCTTTATTAAATTCAAGAGG
>QNFO01000352.1 GCA_003646355.1 Gammaproteobacteria bacterium | reverse complement strand
TGTGGGTGGTGGCAATGGACAGGCTGCCCTTGTTCGGGGAGCTGTATTCCTGAGCCAGCTGTTTGATGCTTTCAACCTTGCCGAGGATTTGTCCGGCAATCTCCAGCACTTCAGCCCCGGCCGTCGTCACATGGGTTAGATGTTTGCCGCTACGGGAAAAAATTTCAACGCCCAGCTCATCCTCTAAAAGACGAATCTGCTTGCTGATGCCCGGCTGGGATGTGTACAAACTTTGAGCGGTCGCAGACACATTGAGATCGTGACGAGACACTTCCCAGATATAGCGCAATTGCTGTAATTTCATGGACACTTTCCCTAGACGACTAAGATATAAAAATATAAACAACTATTCCTTTGAAGCATAGAGTCTTATCGGTAAAGTTGCCAATTAAATTATCAGCTTGTTAACGGATTCCTCTTGCCCGACATACTTCTCTACATTCTCTCTGGCGCTGGCGTCGGACTGGCTATCGGTCTGACCGGTGTCGGCTGCGGATCGTTAATGACGCCCCTGCTGATCCTGTTTGGCTTCCCCTACAATGTCGCCATCGGCACCGACCTGCTCTATGCCGCCGTCACCAAGGCCAGCGGTGTTGCCGCCCACAAACGCAAGCAGAGTATTCAGTGGCCGATTGTTGGCTACCTCGCCGCCGGTAGTATTCCAGCATCGCTGCTGACCAGTTATTTTCTCAATAGCTTCTTTAGTGAAGCCGACGCCTACGAGGAGATTCTGACCCGCAGTCTCGGCATTATGCTCATCCTCACTGCGCTGGTATTACTGTTTAAAAAGGTACTGCGCCAAAAGACTGAAAAACCACCGGGGCAAATTGGCCTGTTTTTTCAAAGCCACGCTAAATATGTGACGCTGTTTAGTGGTGTTTTTCTCGGCGTGTTCGTCACTCTGTCTTCCGTCGGTGCCGGGGCTTTTTGCGCCGCCCTGCTGATGACTCTCTACCCACGCCTGCCCGCATTACATGTGGTGGGTACGGATATCGCTCACGCCGTACCCTTGACGCTGATAGCCGGGCTTGGCCATTTATTATTATTGGGCAATGTCGACTTTACCTTGCTGGCCTGCCTGTTAACCGGCTCTCTGCCCGCCATTCAACTGGGCACCCACCTGGCTTCACGCCTGCCGGGCCATGTGCTGCAATCACTACTCGCCTGTCTGTTACTGGGGATGGGTGTGCACTTCGCGTCCAGCTAACGGCTGGGGTCTTAACCTTCTTCGTTAGCTATGCCGTGGGGCACATGGCCGGTCGCCACCTTGGCACTCGCCGATTCACAGTGGCCCTGCTGGTCGTCAAAAAACACATCGGCACCGTAGGCGCGAAGAAACTCACTTTTATTGAGACCACCCAAAAATAGCGACTCGTCAATGCGAATACCCCACTCCCGCAGAGTGCGCACGACTCTTTCGTGGGCCGGTGCTGAGCGGGCCGTAACTAGCGCGGTGCGAATGGGGCCAGTCTCGGGGGGGAACTCCGCCTGTAATAACTGCAGAGCCTGCAAAAAGTTTTTAAAGGGGCCTCCACTCAGCGGGGTTTTGGCAGCGGCTTTTTCGCTCTCGGTAAAGGCTGCAAGGCCTTCGGTTTTATAAATGCGTTCCGCTTCATCAGAAAACAATACCGCGTCACCATCGAAGGCAAAGCGTAGTTCATCGCTGTCATCGACAGAGGTGTTGCCCGACGACAACAGCGTTGCCGCTGCGATGCCGTATTTCAGTGCGTTGCGAACATCTTCTGCGTGAGTCGAGAGAAACAAATGACAACCAAAAGCTGACACATAACGATAGGGGCTTTCGCCACCGCAAAAAGCAGCACGGGTGATATCGAGCTGGTGGTGTTCGATGGAATTAAAAATACGCAAACCGGTATCTGCAGAATTGCGTGACAGCAAAATTACCTCGACCCGAGGCGCGGAAAATTTTTCATTAATGCGCAATAGCTTTTGTACTAGCGGGAAGGCATCGCCTGGCTCTAAAGGTTCATCTTCATGTTCAATCTGATATTGGGAGTAGGCCTTTAAGCCCTGCTGCTGGAAAACTCCGTCGCTCTCTTTCAGGTCGAACAAAACCCGAGACGAGATTGCGATCACCAGTTTTTCAGCCTTACTAGCTTGGGTATTCGACACGTTTTACTCTTCCCAATGTTGGTTGTTAGTACACATAGCCTATAACTACGGGACGACTTAAACCGATCCCCTTTATGGCTCGCTCTCTGCCTCTGATGAAAACCAGGAAAGCGTTAAACGGAAAATAACCGGGCTCAATAAAAGCAGCGCAATTAAATTCGGAATCGCCATCAAGGCATTCAGTGTATCAGCCAGCAACCAGGCTATGCCCAGACCTTTCACAGCGCCGATGTAAACCGCCAACGTCCAGAGAATGCGGTAGGGCACAATGACCTTGAGGCCGAACAAATATTCGGCGCAGCGTTCACCGTAGTAACTCCAGCCAAGGATTGTGGTGAAGGCAAACAGTACCAGGGTGACCGCGACAAACTTGTCACCGATATCGGGAAAAGCGGAGGCAAAGCCCGAGGCCGTCATCGCCGCTGCCTGGGCATCGCCCTTCCAAACTCCGGTGAGAATAATCACCAGCCCGGTCATGGTGCAGATAATCAGCGTGTCGATAAAAGTACCCAACATCGCGATGCTACCCTGGCGCACCGGGCTATCGGTCTCCGCCGCCGCGTGGGCAATGGGCGCACTACCGAGGCCAGCCTCATTCGAGAACACGCCTCTGGCAACACCCATGCGAAT
>QNFO01000351.1 GCA_003646355.1 Gammaproteobacteria bacterium | reverse complement strand
TGCGAGTACCGCGGGGGGCTTTAGGCTAAAATAAATGCTTTCTAGAGCATTACTTGGATTTTTATGCGTGATTCAGACTCTCTGCGCGATTGGGCTGGTGAATTCCAGCCGGGCAAGCTGGCAGATGCCGATTTAAAGTTGGTAGCGGTGACAGGCGATGCCGGCTTTCGATCTTATTTCAGAACTAATACCCAGCCACCGTTTATTGCCGCACTGGCGCCGCCCGAGCACGAAGATAATCCGGCCTTTGTGAATATCGCCATCGCCATGGCCAAAGGTGATGTCCATGTGCCGAAAATAGTTGCTGTGGATTACGAGCATGGCTTCCTTCTTCAGGAAGATCTCGGCGAGACGCTGTATCTCGATGTATTGAACAGTAAGACGCAAAGCCAGCTCTACGACCGGGCCGAAGAGACGCTGCTGCAAATACAAAAATTGCCCGCCGATAGCACACTATTCCCCGCCTATGATGCCGCGTTACTGCAGCGTGAGCTTGAGCTTTTCCCCGAGTGGTTTGTTGGCGGCTTGCTCGATGTGAAATTCGATGTGCAGACTCGCCATTTGTTCGATGACTTATTTGCCGTGTTGCTAGACAGTGCTGCCGAGCAACCACAGGTGGTGGTGCACCGGGATTTTCACTCACGTAACTTACTAGTGCTGGATGATGGCGGTGTCGGTGTTATCGATTTTCAGGATGCGGTGTTCGGCCCGCTGAGCTATGACCTGGTGTCCTTGTTGCGCGATTGTTATATCCGCTGGCCCCAGGCCTTGGTTGAGCAGCGAGTGGAGGGCTTTCGCCGTAAATTACTGGCACAGGGACAGATGACTCTGCCTGATAGCGAGACCTTTCTGCGCTGGTTTGACTTGATGGGCTTGCAACGACATCTAAAAGTGTTGGGCATTTTTGCCCGCCTGTCGCTGCGCGATGGCAAAGCGCGTTATTTGGACGACCTGCCACTGGTGATGCGTTACGTGCTTGAAGTTGCACAGAGATACCCTGAAACCCAGGATTTTTATCACTGGTTTGTCGATAATCTCGAACCGAAAATCCTCGGGAAAGCCTGGTCTCAGCCCTGGCAAACAGCCGGTGAGCGCACGTGAAGGCAATGATTCTAGCGGCGGGCTTTGGCAAACGCCTGCGCCCGCTGACCGAGCATACCCCAAAGCCTTTGCTCGAAGTCCGCGGCAAACCTCTGATCGTTTACCACCTCGAAGCATTGGCGCAAGCGGGTATCACTGAAGTCGTGATTAACACAGCTTGGCTCGGTGAAAAGCTCGAGAGCTATTTGGGTGATGGTAGCCGGTATGGCGTCAGTATTTTCTGGTCGCGAGAGGCCGAACCCCTGGAGACCGGGGGCGGCATTTATCGTGCATTACCCTTGCTGGGTACAGAGCCTTTTATGCTGATCAACGGTGATGTGTGGACGGATTACCCCTTTGAGCAGCTGCTATCGCGTCAGCTTGATGGGGGCTGCCTCGCCCACTTGGTGCTGGTGCCTAACCCTGAGCACAACCCGTCCGGCGACTACTGTTTTACCAATGGGGGGGCTATTGAGACTGACGAAATACCGAGTGGTGTTTTAGCCGGTCCCGTCGCTGTCGATAAACTAGCGGGCCGGTCGACCTACACTTTCAGCGGCCTAAGCCTGATTCATCCGCAATTATTCACCGCTTGCGGCCATGCTGAGGCTTTTCCTCTGCGCGATGTGCTGGCGCCCGCTTTTCACCCTGGGCTGGTTGGCGGCGAATTTTACCGGGGTGAGTGGTGTGATGTGGGTACTCTGGATCGGCTGGATGCGTTGAATCAACAGTAGTGATTTAGATGCTGATTTTATAGGGTTTGCAGTGAGTAAAGCCTTCTCAGTCAATACGCTTTATAGCTACAATGGAAGGATCCGGCTCAGCTCTTGCTGGCCCTCGTTTATTAATGGATATTTTCTGAGGTCGTTATGTTCTCATCGCTCAATGCACTTGCCCCCGATCCCATTCTTGGTCTGATTGCTCTGGCAAATAAAGACCATAACGCCAACAAAGTCGATCTTGGTGTTGGCGTTTATAAAAATGAGTCGGGTGCTACACCGATTATGGCGGCCGTTAAAACAGCCGAGCGCAACTGTGCTGAAAAAGAACTGACCAAAGCTTATATCGGCCCCGCAGGCCCGGCGGAATTTAATAGCGGTATACGTGATCTTATTTTCGGCGCGCAACATCCGGCGCTACAGGCAGAGCGTGTGCGTACCGTACTTACACCCGGGGGTTGCGGTGCTTTGCGCGTTGGTGCGGAGTTTCTCAAGCGCTGTTCTGAAAATGCCACGGTTTGGGTCAGTGATCCGACCTGGGCAAACCACCTTCCTCTGTTAGGCAATGCCGGTTTAAAACTCGCCGAATACCCCTACTACGAGGCGGGTAGCGCTGGCATTAAATTTGATGAAATGATGTCTGCTCTGGCCAATGTGGGTCGCGGTGATATCGTCTTATTACATGGCTGTTGCCACAACCCTTGCGGCGCGGATCTCAATGAAGAGCAGTGGCGAGAGCTGACGGCGCTGGCGGCAAAGAATGGCTTTTTACCTTTTATCGATTTGGCCTATCAGGGCTTTGGTCGTGGGCTTGACGAAGATGCCTACGGCATTCGTTACATGGCAGAGCAATTGCCCGAGCTATTGGTAGCCAGTTCCTGTTCAAAAAACTTCGGCCTCTATCGCGAGCGCGTTGGCAGCCTGTCGGTGTTGAGTGACAATTCTGCTCAGTCCGATGCTGCACT
>QNFO01000350.1 GCA_003646355.1 Gammaproteobacteria bacterium | reverse complement strand
CACCCAGCGAGGCCTGTTGCAGAGCTTCCAGGGATGCTGCCCGGCCGCTCAAGGTTTGTACTTGCTCACGCGCACTACTCAGGGCATTGGCAATTTCCACCCCTTCGCTACGGTTCTGTTCTATTTGATAACGTACTTCTTCGATCTGGCAATCGTGGGCCGCCAACTCTTCACCGCACTCAGCAATATTGGCTTCCAGCAGCTCAATGTCCTCGCCCTCGGCACTTTGCTCAAGGTTGGCACGCTCACTGTTAAAACGCTGAATGCGCTGCCCAAGCTTGTCGATGGACATATCGAGATGCTGAATGCGCGACTGCTGGACTTCCACTTCACGCTGGGCTGTCGAAGCCGTTTTGTTAAATTCATCCCACTCAGCCTGCCAGCCCTGCATACCCTGCTCGGACTGCTTCAAGGCCTCGGCTGAAAGTACTTCTGCCTCACGCATCGCCGTCAACTGCTGGCTTATCTCGGCCAATTCAGCCTGCCAGCCCGTCGCTTTGTTTTGATCGGATTGCAGATGCTGTTCCGACTCGGCAAAATTGCGCCGGGTTTGCTCGAGGTCGTCACGCAGCTCGCGGGCTCTATCCTCGGCGTGTTTTATTGACTGTTCGATGCGTGCAACTTCAGCGCCCGCAGCATAGTAGCGGCTCTGAATTTTATTGAACTTATCGTTGTTTTCGCTGTGCTCGAGACGAAACTTTTCCAGCTCCGCCCCCTGGTGTGCTCTATCGACCAGAAAGGCTTCAATTTGTAGGCTTTGCTCAGAAATGATTTCGCGCTTAATTTGTGCCTGCTGGTCAAGATCCTGCCACCGCAAGGCCTGTAACTGGGCGCGCAGTAAGCGCTCCTCTTTTTTAAAACTGGTGTATTTTGCCGCCGCTTCGGCCTGTCGCTCGAGGCGAGACAGTTGGCGACCCAGCTCTTCGCGGATGTCGGTGAGGCGTTCAAGATTTTCTCGGGTGCGGCGAATACGGTTTTCGGTGTCTTTACGGCGCTCTTTATACTTCGATATACCGGCGGCCTCTTCAAGAAAAACCCGCAGTTCTTCAGGCTTCGATTCAATCAGGTTAGAGATCATGCCCTGTTCGATAATTGAATAGCTGCGCGGCCCCAGGCCGGTGCCAAGAAACACATCGGTAACATCGCGGCGGCGACACTTACTGCCATTCAGGTAGTAATTCGACTGACCCTCGCGCGACACCATGCGCCGCACTGACACTTCACTGTAGCTGGCGTACTCACCGCTGAGCGTGCCGTCGCTGTTATCAAAAATAAGCTCTATCGAGGCCTGGCCCACGGGCTTGCGGCCGCCGGAGCCATTAAAAATAACATCGGTCATCGACTCGCCGCGCAAGTGTTTGGCCGAGCTTTCGCCCATCACCCAGCGTACGGCATCGATAATATTCGATTTGCCGCAACCATTGGGGCCAACCACAGCGCAAAGTTTACTGGGAAAAGAAACAGTTGTGGGGTCGACGAAGGACTTAAAGCCTGCCAGCTTGATACATTTAAGGTGCATCGATTACTCGTTAATAGGATTGCGGGGGCACCCGTTGTCAGCTGACATGGCGCACATCAACAGGGGATTTTACACACAGTCTGGTCAGGTACAAGCGTCTATCGCGCATCAGGCACACGCCAAAAACACAGCGCTTGTAATAGCCCCATCAATGAAGCGAAAATTGCGTTTTTACTACGCCATAACACCATGCCTAATATTGTCCTTTTTGAACCAGAAATCCCCCCCAACACGGGTAACATTATCCGCCTCTGTGCCAATACCGGGTTCCAGCTCCACCTGATTGAACCCCTTGGCTTTGACATGGACGATAAAAAGCTGCGCCGCGCCGGACTCGATTACGGCGAATGGCAGCGCGTCAAAATCCATAAGAGCTGGCAACACTTCTTAAAGGATAAAGAGCTAACAGATCAAGAGCTAGAGGATCAAGAGCTGGAAGATCAGGGCCTCAACAAGAAAAAGTCGCCACGCATTTTTGCCATTAGCACCAAGGGTTCAAACAGTCACTGCCAACCCCGCTTTGAAGCCAATGACACACTGGTCTTCGGTCCGGAGACGCGGGGACTATCCGCTGATTTTCTCAAGGCATTGCCCAAAGAGAATATCTTACGCATCCCGATGCAGGCCGACAGCCGTAGTATGAATCTATCGAATGCGGCCGCAGTAATCGTTTATGAAGTGTGGCGCCAGCTCGATTTTCAGGGCTGCAGCTAGTGCCCACGAGTAATAACAGTGATGCGAGCAATCGAAAGCAAAGTGGCAACATCGCTTTACTTTACGGCTCGTCCACCTGCTATACGGAAATCGCCGCTGAAAAAATTGCCGCTATTCTCAGTATCAAACAGCCGGTTGATCTCTACAATATCGCCGATACAGCGATTGCCGTCGCCGAGCAATATCAGCGCATTATTTTGGGCATACCCACCTGGGATTACGGCGAGCTGCAGGAAGACTGGGAGAATATTTGGGACAACATCGACGCAGTCAACTGGGTCGGGAAAACCGTCGCCATCTACGGCCTGGGTGACCAGGAGGGCTATCCCGAATGGTTTCAGGATGCCCTGGGCTACCTCTGGACAAAGGTCGACAGTCTCGGCGCGACAACTATCGGGCAAACCCCTGTTGCGGGTTATCGCTTTAGCGCATCAAAAGCCCTGAGCCCCGACGGCAAATATTTTCTCGGCCTGGCGCTGGACGAAGACAGTGAGTTTGAACGCAGTGAGCAGCGTATTGCCGACTGGTGCCAGCAAATAGCT
>QNFO01000349.1 GCA_003646355.1 Gammaproteobacteria bacterium | reverse complement strand
GATGTGCTGGATCGTGAAACCGTTGACAAGGTCATGGCCCAGGCTCAGAAAGCAGATGAAATAAAGGGGACGCTTAATGAATCAAGTGCCAGGATCATCGGGGCGAATATGGGGGTTGACTATATCCTTTTTGGAAGTCTGACCCATTTTGGAGAGAGTGTGAGCTTAGATGCCAGCATGGTGGATATCACCGGGGAAAAAGCGACTTTAACCTTTTTTAAACAGAGCAACAGCATGGGGGATGTGATTCCCATGGTCAATACCTTTGCCGGTGATATTAATTTAAAGGTGTTTAACCGCAGCATTTCCAATGAATTGTATGCAAAGCCACAACCGCAGAGCTCCCAGGCTCCCGGGGGCCTCCAGAGTGCAGATGGCAGGGCAGGCGAATCCAGCGGCGGGTTTATAAATCTTCAGCAGGCGGGTGGGAAGGGATTTTCAACCCTTCTTAAGTTTGAGGGTGTGATTGGCACCATGGCCACTGGAGATTTGAACAAGGATGGTGTAGTTCAAGTCGTGACGGCCAGTGATTACGAGATTTTAATTCATAAATTGGAAAACAATAAACTTATAGTTACCAACAAACTTGAATTTAATTCCACTAATAGAATTATTGCCCTGGATATTGCCGATATCAATAATAACGGGTACCCGGAAATATTTGTGACCAGTCTGAATATTCACAGGGAGGGACTGCAATCTTTTGTACTGGAATATAACGGGAGTGCTTATGTGACTATAGCAGACAAGCAATCTTATTATTTCCGGGTTATTGACGGGCCGGATAAGGCCAAAATTCTTTTGGGCCAGAAATCTGCCGGGCATCCGTTTCACGGCAATATCTATACCATGGCGGTAGCGGGTGGGCATTATGTCCCGGATCAGAAGCTTAGACTGCCTCGCAGTGTATCTGTCCTTTCTCTTGCTAAAGGATCTGTGACCATAAAAGATGCTGTGGAATATGTGTTGATCAATGAGCATGGGTGGTTGACCGTGGTGAGTGATACCGGCATGATAGACTGGAAAGGAAATAAAAAATTTGGCGGGACAGCCCATTATTTTCTTCTTTCCAGGGAAGACCCCGACGGATCATACCAGGAACGGATTTATTTGAATCCCAGGATTCTTTTTTATGATATAGGAGATACGGGTAAATTTGAAATTTTTGCTGTGAGAAATGAAGAATTAGCAGGTGGTGTTTTCGGGCGGTATAAGCGGTTTACAAAGGGAAGCCTTGAAATTCTTTCCTGGAACGGGATTGCCCTTGCGCCAGTGTCAAAAACACGGTCTGTCCAGGGATGGATCAGTGATTTTGCCATTGCAGATATTGATGGAGACGGGAAGGATGAACTGGTGGTTTGTGTGGTGGGGAAATCAAAATTATTAACTGGATCAAAATCAGTATCATCCAATATTATTTCCTATAAACTGGAATAGTGGGATTAAAAAATATAAAAAGGTATTGACAAAAGCTGTAAAACTCCATAAATAGGAGACAATCTGAATACTAATGTTTAAAAGGAGCGTTAGTTTTTAGATAGTTCAGGTGGTGAACGTAAAATTAAATGTTAAAAATGATTAAGGAGAAAAAGATGAAAAAATTAATTGCTCTTGTTGCAGCAATGGTAATGATTACAGGCTATGCATACGCAGCAGACTGGGATTTTTATGGTTCTGCCCGTGTAACAACTTTTATTTATGATATAGATAGGCCTGGTGCAGCCGATGTAGATACTAAAAATCTGACCCATGGTCTGGCGCAAAACGCTCGTTTCGGTGCCAGGGTTAAAGTCAGTGATGAACTTTCAGCCCGTGTTGAATTCGGTTCTGGACAAAGTGCTGACAATGACGCAGTGAGAACAAGGCTTATTTATGGTACTTGGAACTTTGGAGGTGGCAGTCTTACCATTGGTCAGGCCTATGCACCGTTTAATATGTTCTATTCTAACCAGGTTGCTGGTGGTTTCGGAAGTTTTAAAAGCCCGGATACTAATAACGCATCGGATATGGGATTACTTCCATATGGTGGTGTATACACTGGTCGCCAACCCCTGGTTCAATTGCAGTTTGGTGGTTTCAAAATAGCTATTGTTGAGCCGAAAGTTGCTGCTGATGCTAGTCTACCAATAGGAGTCTACACTGAGAGTGTATTGCCTAAGCTTGAAGCAAGTTATGGCTTAAAACTTGATGTTGTTTCTCTGTCAGTTGCTGGTTCTTACAATACGTTTGATTTAGAAGCTCCCGGTATGTCTGTTTCCTATGATTCCTATGCAATTGCTTTTGGTGCAAAAGCTAACTTTGGTGCTTTTTCTTTAGGCGGTAATTATTATTTTGGGCAAAATGTTGATGGAATAGGCATGTGGGTTGGTACTGTGACAGGTGGAGACATAAACGCTACTAATACTGGTACTCTTGATAATGATACTCAAGGCTATATTATAGTAGCTGGATTTAAAATGAATGATATGATTGGTTTTGAAGCTGGTTATGGGTCTGTAGAATCTGAGCTGGATCAAGCAGTATCTAAAGATGATGCTTCTTCTTACTATTTAAATGCTACAATTGCATTTGCTCCTGGTGTTTTCATAGTTCCTGAAATCGGTATTGTGGATCAAGGTGATGACCATGCCGGTGTGGAACAAAACGAGATCTTATATTATGGCCTGAAATGGCAGATCAACTTCTAATTAAAATTAATTAGAAGTAAAGCTTTATACCACCTGAATTTTACGGGCCTGGTGATGGAAATTCCATCACCAGGCCTTTTTTTATTCCG
>QNFO01000348.1 GCA_003646355.1 Gammaproteobacteria bacterium | reverse complement strand
TTGTCTGGTGGCCTCTGCCAAACGCAATGGTATGCGTTTGATTTCTGTGGTGATGGGTACGCGCAGCGAAGAGGCGAGAGCTCAGGAATCGCAAAAATTACTCACCTACGGCTTCCGCTATTTTGAGACCGCCAAAGTCTTTGGCGCGGGTGATGTACTGCAAGCGAACAACCGCGTTTGGTTCGGTAAAGAAGATAGTGTTGATTTAGTGCTGGCTGAGGATGTGTTTTTAACTTTCCCGCGTGGTGCTCGAGCCCAGCTCGAAAGTAATATTCATGTCGACGCTATACTCGAAGCCCCGTTGACTCAGCAGCAAGAACTGGGTCGTTTGCTTGTCACGTATAAAGGTGATGTTCTGGCTGATAAAAAACTGGTTGCTGCTCACCCCATTGCCGAGGCGGGTTTTTTCTCGCGGCTGTGGGATAGGCTAGTGCAGTTTGTGATGAGCCTTTTATGAGATCAAGAGCATGAGATTAAGCATATGAGGTCACTATGACTGAGCCCGAAATGCCGCGCATTGAGTTTCCCTGTGACTACCCGATTAAGGTCATGGGTGAAACCTGTGAAGAGTTTCGCGAGCATGTGTTCACCGTAATGGAGCGACACGCGCCTGGTTTCGATCAGGCCAAAGTGACTATTCGCGACAGCCGTAAAGCCACCTTTCAATCAGTGACCGTGACTATTACCGCTACCGGCAAGCCTCAGTTAGACGCTATTTTTGTCGACCTGAAAACCAGCTCCCGAGTGCGGATGGTATTGTAGCCATGTCGGCGAGTGAGGCATATGTCAGCTTTACCTGAAACATCTATTACTGTTTGTCAGCTCGGCCTGCAGCCCTATGAGCAGGTGTTTGCGGCGATGAAAGACTACACTGAATCGCGTACTGATAAATCCCCCGATCAACTCTGGGTGGTTCAGCATCCCTCGGTATTTACACAGGGGCAGGCGGGTAAAGCCGAGCATTTACTGATGCCGGGTGATATTTCTGTGCTAAAAGTTGACCGTGGTGGCCAGGTGACTTATCACGGCCCCGGGCAAATGGTGATTTACACGCTGATTGATTTAAAGCGGGCGGGGCTCAACGTACGTGAGCTGGTTTGTGCAATAGAACTGAGTTTAAAGGCGCTGTTGGCGCACTATGGCATTGAAGCTGAAACGCGAGACAAGGCACCGGGTGTCTATGTTGGCGCTGCTAAAATTGCCTCGCTGGGTTTGCGCATCCGTCGTGGTCGCAGTTATCACGGTTTGGCTTTAAATGTTGATGTTGATCTGGAGCCTTTTCAGCGCATCAATCCCTGCGGTTATCAGGGCTTACAAATGACACGGCTTAAAGACATATTATCGAGCCACGATATGCCGACATGGCAGACTATAGAAAAACAATTGATTAACGAATTGGTACAACGCTTTGGGGCCGGGCGGGTAGAGCGACTTGGCCTGAAAAAGCAGGAATGGCAATATCAGAATTGGGCGTATTAAAAGTTTAGGCGAAATAAATGGACGGTAATTCCAGCGACGATTCCAATGCCGGTGCGACAGGTAATGCCCCGGTAAAACGTACCCGGCGGCTGCGCCAGGGCGAAAAACTGCGCAGCGCAGACAAGGTTGAACGCATTCCCGTTAAAGTGATCCCCACAGAGACCTATCTGCGCAAACCGCCGTGGCTGAAAATTCGGCTGTCGAGTTCGCCCGATGTGTCGCGCATAAAAAAAATATTACGTAAAAATAAATTGTCTACCGTTTGCGAAGAGGCCGCCTGCCCCAATCTCAGTGAGTGCTTTAGCGGCGGCACTGCCACCTTTATGATTATGGGTGATATCTGTACCCGCCGTTGCCCCTTTTGCGATGTTGGCCACGGCAAGCCCAACCCGCTGGATGAGGAAGAGCCGGCACATCTGGCTCAGGCTATCGCCGAAATGCAGCTTAAATATGTAGTAATTACTTCGGTCGATAGAGACGACCTGCGCGATGGCGGTGCTCAGCATTTTGCCGAATGCATACGCGAGGCTCGTCTATTTAACCCGGCCCTGGAAATCGAAGTGCTGGTACCGGACTTTCGCGGTCGCATGGAACCGGCCCTCGATATTCTCAGCGCCACGCCGCCGGATGTGTTTAATCACAATATCGAAACCGTGCCCCGTCTTTATCGCCAGGCTCGCCCCGGTGCCAACTACGCCTGGTCACTAAAATTACTGCAGCAATATAAAGCGCGTAATTCTACGGTGCCAAGCAAGTCGGGCTTGATGGTGGGTTTAGGTGAAACGAAAGAAGAGCTGCTTGCCACTCTCGATGATTTGCGCGCCCACGATGTTGAAATGCTCACGGTGGGGCAGTATTTGCAGCCCTCCAAAAATCATTTGCCGGTGGAGCGCTTTGTTCACCCCGACGAATTCCAGGAATATAGAGACTACGCCGAGTCCATCGGTTTCAAGCATATTGCCTCTGGCCCGCTGGTACGATCCTCGTATCATGCGGATAAGCAGGCACACGGAGAGGAAGTGAAATAATGAGCAAAGAAACAGAAATTGAAGCCGCCGTTTTTCGTCGTTTGTTAAAACATTTGGACGAACATAAAGAAGTGCAGAATATTGACTTAATGAATCTCGCCGCTTTTTGTCGCAACTGTTTGTCAAAATGGTATGTCGCTGAAGCGGAGGAACGCGGCGAAAGCGTCGACATGGAAACCGCACGCACCAATGTCTATGGCATGCCCTACAGCGAGTGGAAAGATAAATACCAAACGCCAGCAACACCTGAGCAACTTGAAAAATTTAAT
>QNFO01000347.1 GCA_003646355.1 Gammaproteobacteria bacterium | reverse complement strand
TGGAGCCACCGAGTAGCCCGGCGCCAATTTCCAGCGCCGGAGTGACATCGCCCACGGCACCCGCCGCCAGCATGGCGCCGGCGGGGATGCGTATAAAGGTATGCAGAGTGTCCCAGACGCTATCGACGCCCGGTGTTTTATCGGCAAAAAACTCGACCACATACATCAGGCAGGCAATGCCGATCACCAGCGGGTCCTGTAATGTTTCAAGCCCTGCTGGTAGCTCAAGATTGCCCGTAGCTCCGGCAAAACCCAGCACAGCAACAGCGGCATAAAGATTAATACCACTGGCCCAGCCAACGCCGAGTACCAAGGCCAGGGTAGAAATCAACTGCTCATAACTTTCCATCTCAAACCACCTGCCTTGAAAGCACGTTTTTATCAGACCACAAAAAACGGCAGCACAAGGTCGTTATTTTTCGATCTGTATTTCTCGCAACTGACGATGGGCAAAACGTACCAGCTCGTACTCGAAGGGCGAGCCCGTTTCATAGTAACGAAAGGCCGTGTTCTTGCGTCCATCCACTGCTTTTAAGAGTGTGAGAGCAATGCGGATGTCATCTTTATTGGCATCGTCATTCACATCCAGTAAGTCGATATTATAATCGACCGCATAGTCAACGCCCATGCCTGTAGCGTCGCGCAAACTCGAAGGGCCAAAGAACGGCATCACCAGATAGGGGCCGCTGCCCACACCCCAGTAACCAAGAGTCTGACCAAAATCTTCTTTCTGCGAGTGCATGCCAAATTTTTCGGCCGGATCCCACAGGCCGGCCACGCCAATGGTGCTATTCACCACGAAGCGCGACAGGGTGATAGCACTCGACTTTAATTGCAGCTGCAGTAGATTGTTAACAAGGTTGTTCACCTCACCTAAATTGGCGAAGAAATTACTCACGCCTTTTTCGACAATATCCGGTGTAATCGCCCGATAGCCCCTTACTGTGGGCAGGAATATCGCACGGTCAAAGCGGGCATTAAAATTATAAATCCCCCGGTTCATCGGCTCCCAGGGGTCGTAAACCAATAGCGCATTTTCGGGCACTTCCGGCTTAATGAAACGCTTCACCTCATATTTCTCAGGCGCCTGCTCTTCCATCAGGCCTTCAACTTTTTCCCTGTTGATTTCAGCATCATCTTTTTCTTCTTCAGCCCAGGATCTGGCGCCCAATAAAGCGAAGGCTAAAATAGCCGCGTAGCACTGCAATTTAATAGTCATTATTGGCCACCCTTCAAAAATGCCACCATATCGGCCACGCTCTCCTTGCTGTCGATATTCCCACAATGCCCTCCGTGGTCAAAAACTTTTATGCGGTCTCCCAGCAAGCCCTCCATGTAGGCCAGCTCACCCGGGGCCAAAATAATTTCATCGCGATTGGTCACTACGCGCACCTGCTTATTGGTAGCAAGAAAGTCTTCAATATGATGAAGACTCGCCTCAGCCAATAATTGTTTGCGGCTTTTCCCCGGATATTTTTTCTGCAGATAGGGAATAACCATTTGATCAACGTACTCGGTAAATTTCACCACATGGCTGGCCTTGGCGTAGTAGTCCAGGCGCTCACGTCGACCGAACTCCGTACCCGGGGGAATGATATAGCCCGTGTGAGACATCAGGTCTGAAGCAAAGACAACATTGGCCGAACTCATGCGAAAGGAGGTGCCGATCAGGGCAGCTGCGCCGCTACGCCCATCCGGCCCAACACCGCATTTTGAAGGGTCCCAGGATGAATAGGCGTCATAAAGAAAATCGCCATCAAAGTGCATGCCATCTTTAGGCTCGTAACTCGCCGCTAAACGATTGAGTGTTTTATCGAGAAACACGCCCACGCCTTCAACACCGCCTGGCACATGGTCGTCGAGTAGCTGGTCAAGAATACTGACCGAATTATAGAGATCCACTGGCGGATTGATCATATAAACTTTCTGTAAATTAAAAGTCTTTCGCGTCTGATCAAGTTGCGCAACAAAAGCGGCGTGGGCAGCCCCCAGGCTGTAGCCCATCACATGAAATTCACTGACATCGGCATCGGCTTCGATTTTTTTGTAAGCCTGTTCCATCACCCGATAAATATCTTCGGCATCTTCCGGTAGAAAGCCCGGTAGATTTGACTGAGATGCATTGATAATAAAATTAAGGTAGGTCGGTGACGACAAATTAATAACGTGAAAACCCGCCTGGAACAGTGCTTTTTGCAAAGCCAGCATCTTCATCGACTTGTAACCCGCGCCCGTGCCAGCAATATTGAACACCAGGGGTGCGCGTCCCTTTTGCAGGGCCGCAGAAAAACGCAGGTTTTCGCTGTACCAAAATAACGCCGGCACAGTATGCAAGCCCGGCAATTCATATTCTTTCACAGGTATTTCAGCGGGGAGGGCCGCCTTATAAAATTTTGGCGTGCCAATTATCTTGGCGGCAAAACGATTTTCAATCCGATACTCACCATTGGGTCGCTCTTCACTGGCAAGCGCCACCACACTGCAAAGAGCTATCCATAGCCCTACAGCCATTAGTTGTTTGAACATTAATTCCTCTCCTTTAACGAATCACCCATGAAAAACCCCAAAACTTTCTCTGCGCCGTTCTACTACAAACCCACTAAGACACTTTTATTGACAGCCTGCAACTAGCCGAATCGATATAAACAGCGCAGCTAAATAATAACAATGCCTCTCTTTACCCCTCAAGCATTATTAGAGTCTGAAATCAGATAATAACTGCAACGCTTGAAATGATAGAAAGATCAACTGCCGTTAGAATTGGCAGCTCTGACCCAAACC
>QNFO01000346.1 GCA_003646355.1 Gammaproteobacteria bacterium | reverse complement strand
TCTGTGCTTCGTCGCCTTTGGCACCCTACGCGGCACTTTGATTCCCGCCTTTGTGGTCCTTGCCACGGCCGCATCCGCCATTGGCTTGATGGCTGCGTTCGATATTAAATTTTTTATTATCACCAATGCCCTCCCGGTGGTGTTAATTGGCATTGCGGTCGCCGACTCTATACATATTCTCACCGAGTACTACGAAGCCGCCGCACGGCATCCCGAATTTAGCCCCAGAGAGTTAAGCGCCACGACCATGAGCCGTATTTGGCGCCCCATTACCCTGACATCCTTGACCACTATCGCTGGTTTTTTTGGTCTTAGCATCGCGACGATTATGCCGCCGATGAAATACTTTGGCCTCTTTGCCTTATTTGGCGTCAGTATCGCCTGGCTCTATTCGATGTTTATCGTGCCCGCCCTGCTCAGTCTGCTCAAGCCCCAGCGCAGTCGCGCTTATCGGCAACACACACCCACAAACTTAATGGATGCCGCTCCTTCTCAAACAAGCTCTAGCAACACAAGGCCCCCACAGCCGCAGCTCGACAGTTTCGCCAAAGCCGCCAGCTGGCTGGGTAAGCTGACACTCAAGCACCCCAGGTCTTTCTTATTATTGGGACTACTCACCGTCACTGCAGGTATTCATGGCGGGCTTAAAATAGAAATGGATGAATCTTTAATTCAGGCTTTTCAACAGGACGAGCCCATTATTATCGCCAACGATGCCATCAACAAAGCCTTCGACGGCACTTATTTTCTCGATGTCATGGTCGAAACTGAAAATATTGAAGACCTGTTCAAACCCGAAAACCTGCACAAAATCGAAGCCCTGCAAACACATTTGGCAAAGCACCCTTACGTTAAAGGCAGCACCTCTGTGGTCGATTATTTAAAGCAGATGAATCGCGCCATGAATGCCGACGACCCTAAAGCCTATCGCCTGCCAGATAGTGTCGATCTCAGCGCTCAGTATTTCCTGCTCTATTCTGTCACCGCTGACCCCACCGACTTTGACAACATTATTGATTACGACTATCGCCTGGCCAATATTCGCATCAGTCTTGAAAAAGAAAATTATAAGACCATTGCTGCCGTCATTGAATATCTCGATGATTACCTGCACACCACCTTTAATCAAACGGGTATCAAGGCACAACTCACCGGGCGGGCCTACATTAATTACGAATGGATGCAGCGCCTCGGCGATGGCCACCTCATCGGTTTATCGGTCACCCTGGTACTGGTCTTTCTTATGGCGGCACTAAGTTTCCGCTCCCTCACCGCAGGCCTGTTCTGCCTGGTACCCATTATCACCACCATTTTCGGCGTCTATGCCTATATGGGCTACACCGGGGTTTCCCTGTCAGTCAGCTCATCAATGTTTGCGGCCATTGCCATTGGCCTGGGTGTCGACTTCTCAATTCATACCGTCGAACGGCTACAAGTCTTAATAGGCCGTAGCGATGTCGTGACAGACCAAACACTCATGGCCCTATTCCCCTCTACCGGGCGCGCCCTATTGTTTAACTTTCTGACCCTGGCCTCTGGCTTTGGCATCCTTATTTTTAGTAAAGTCGTTATCTTGCAGGAATTTGGCACTTGCGTAGCACTAGCAATTACCCTTAGCTTTTTAGCCAGCATGATCTTATTACCGGCGATGGCAAAAATATTTCAACCGCGATTTTTGGGCTACTCTACAAACTAATAAAACCTGTTTATATTTTAAATACGTAGTGTCACTTCTTAAATAAAAATTGAATTAAAAGGAAGTCTGTTTTGCAAAACACCCTATTATTTGCCGCTCTATTCGCCCTTTTCAGCAGCCCTGTGTTTGCTGAAAATATGGTAAGTAACGACACGAACAAGCTGCCAGGCGGAGAGCAAGTGGCGACAAATATTAATAGTCGCGATGAAGGTGAGGCCGTCAGTCGAAAGCTCAGCATTGAAATGCGCGACAAGCGCGGTAAAACCCGCCACCGGGAAACCATGGGCTATCGCAAATATTACGCAGGAGAAAAGCGCACTGTTATTTTTTATCTTTCACCCAAAAATATTAAAGACACCGCCTTTTTAACCTACGATTACAACGACCCGGAGCTTGAAGATACGCAATGGCTCTATTTGCCGGCACTGCGTAAAGTCAGGCGCATATCGGCATCAGACCGAGGGGATTATTTCCTCGGCACCGATATGACCTATGAAGATATCAAGCTGGAAACACGGGTTTCAACAGCTGACTTTGATTTTCAGACTATCGGCACCTGTGAGGCTGATGGCAACCCCGGCCTGCAAATTGAGGGCACACCAAAAACAAAAAAAATAGCCCGGGAACTGGGCTATAGCAAAACGCACTCCTGCGTTGACAATAAAATATGGATGGTTCGCCAAAGCCAGTTTTGGGATATTAAAGGCAATCGGCTAAAAACCGTCACTATAAGCAACATTAAGAAAGTGCAGGGTATTTGGACCCAGCACAACATCGATGTTGAAAACCATAAAACGGGGCACAGCACAAAACTCACCTTCAGTGCCGTCGACTACCAAAGCCCCGTGCCGGATGATATTTTTACCACGAATGCCATTAAACGCGGGCTGTAAAAAAATTCTCGTGCCTCACCTCATCGCACCTAAGGTAGTCATGCCCTGTACGCAGTTATTGTCGGCAAAGTCCCACCCTATTTTTGCAGCCATGAAGACAGCACTTATCACGAACCTATGCTGCTTATTTGCCTCACAGACCCATGCCTTTGATCTACAAAGCTCTCTTATCAGCAGTGCAGAATGGAGCGCCAG
>QNFO01000345.1 GCA_003646355.1 Gammaproteobacteria bacterium | reverse complement strand
TGGTATCCAGTGTTGTGGCGCGAAGTGAGGGCTTACTTGATGAGGCTGTTTTTTACGAAACATCTGACCGGGATGAGTATGAGGAGATAACGAAGTAAGCCATTCGGAGTCGTTGTATACAGCGGCTCTGTGCTTAACACCAGCTGGCCTCTTCAGGCGGGTTTTTGGCTAGTTCCTCAATATTGGCGTGCAGTACTCGGTAGCCAACATTGCCGTATAAAACCTGACGGCCACCGTCGATGACGTAAGAGGGGCTGCCTTTAATGGTTTGTAGTTTACAGATCTGGTAGTCGTTCATCAAAGCGGCAATGGCTGAACCGTCGACAATACTGGCCTGTAAAAGATCGGCGTTTAAGCCTTTTGCTGCGACCAGATCATAGAGAATATCCAGCTTGCCAATGTCGCAGGCATCAACAAAAAAAGCTTCGCGCAGCATCAATGCGGAGTCGATGCTTGTTTGCTGGTCGTAGACAAGCTCAATGGCTTTTAGAATCAGATGGGCGTTGGCAGAGGTTGCAGGCCTGACCTGTGTCCATATTTTGGGGTTAATGAGTGCATTTTCATAATCGAGGGCAGAGTGCTGCACATGTTCTGCAAAGCCAGCATAGCCACCTTTTTGCTGCCACAGGCCAGCCATTTTTGCCTGGGTATCACCGAAGATATCGACGTAGCGATAGCGAAACTCTAGCGCATCACCAAAGCTTTGCTTCAGCTCATCAATACGACGTTGGGCTATCCACGCCCACACACAGAGGATGTCGCTGTAATAATCGATGACTAAAGGCTTATTCATAAAATCCTTGTTCCTAGTGGGGTTCATGAGGCACTACCTTAGTCTATGATTTTAGGCCGCAAAGCAACAGTCTATACTCTCGCTTGCTGAATAAATTGATAGAGGTATCCGATGCGTTTTTGGCCCAAAGCCCTGTTTTTCGCTACTTTAATAATGAGTGGTACTACGGCATTTGCCGATGAGTCTAAAGTGGGCTTTGCCAACTTTAAGGCCATCTCTGCATCGGCGAATAGTAAAGACTGGAACCCGGCCGCACCGTGGATTATTCCCGAGGGTTTTCGCCAATCTCTTGTCTCTGACGAAAGCGCCTTAAATATTTATCCCGATGGTGTCAGTGACTGGTACGACATGAATGCGGTCAATGAAAGTGGGCCCTTGGCCGGACGTTATTTATACCGCACCCATGAAGTACGCTGTGGTGCCCCCTGGGCAGTATTTCCCCTTTGTAGTCGCTATCCGGGCGGTGCTGTATCGGTGGTCGATCTGCAGACAGGGGTGGCTAGTATTCTGGTTCAAGACCCCAGCTATCAGGCCCTCGACGGTATTCGCTGGACACCCTGGGGAAGTTTACTAGTGGTTGAAGAAACTGAGGGCGGTCGTTTACTGGAAATAAGCCTCGACCCTAACAATCTGACTAAAGGGGCAGTGCAAGATAGACCGGCAGCGGGTCGTTTGGCCCATGAGGGCGTAGCTGTTGGCTCCGATGGCGCTGTCTATGTGGTGGATGAGCACCGGGGTTTGACCGAGCCTTGCCCCGATGGCTCCCTGCCCTGTGGTGGCGGTATTTATCGCTTTGTGCCCGATCAATGGGGCGACCTAAGTAGCGGTAAGCTCTTTGTGCTGGCTGTTTCCGGCGGGGAGTACAACACTGGGCAAGGGCGCTGGTTGGGGCCGATTGATCCGGCTAATGCGCGGCAGTCAGGGTCTAAAAAAGGCGGTGCGAGTTATCAACGCCCGGAAGATCTGGAAATCATTGACGACATTCTCTACGTCGCCGTCACCGAGGGGCCACCGGGTAAGCAGGGTAAAGAAGTATTTGAGGGCCGAGTATTGGCGATTAATCTAAAGACTATGGCAGTGGCAACATTTATTCAGCCGGGCCTGAATGCGCCTGTTGAAATCGGTGTGCCCGGCGATGAAGATTTCCAGACTGGGCTGGATAATGTCGATAATCTGGCCGCCACCCCCGATGGCAGGTTGATGATAATTGAAGATAATAAGCCCTCGGATATCTGGATTGCCGACAAAGATAGCAATGGTGACGGCAGGGCCGATGGCCTACACCTGTTTGCATCACTGACCGACCCCGGTGCCGAAGGCAGTGGTATTTATTTCGGCACAGACCCTAATACGCTGTTTGTGAATATTCAGCACTCTGCGCGCAAAGATGGCGACGGCACCTGGGCCATTACTGTGGAATAAGAGCTGAGGAAGAGGCGCCAGGCTAGAAATAACGAGCAATAAAAAACCGCAGTTTTAGGCTGCGGTTTTTTATTGCGTGTACTGTTTTATCAGCTGGCAAAAACACCTTTGAGAATAAAGAAGAAGACAATCGACAAACCGGCACCAGCAGGCAAAGTCACCAGCCAGGACATAAAGATAGTGCCCACTACGCGTAAATTAATGGCCGCAATACCACGGGCAAAGCCGACACCCAGTACCGCACCAACCAATGTGTGGGTGGTGGAAATGGGTAGCCCGGTGGACGAGGCCAGTACCACGGTTGCGGCGGCACCCAGCTCGGCGGCAAAGCCTCGGCTGGGGGTGAGTACGGTAATTTTTTGACCGATAGTGGCCATCACTTTAAAGCCGTAAGTGGCGAGGCCGAGAATAATACCGGCACCACCAAGTAAGAGTATCCAGCTGGGCATGACTGTTTTCGCAGCTACGGTGCCGCTTTTGACGATACCGACAATAGCGGCCAGTGGGCCGACGGCATTGGCGACGTCGTTGGAACCGTGGGCAAAGGCCATGCTGCAAGCGGTAAAGACCATC
>QNFO01000344.1 GCA_003646355.1 Gammaproteobacteria bacterium | reverse complement strand
TGGCGAATGCAGGTATTCCACTTGAGCTTGCATCCATGGGCGAAACCCTGAGCCATCCCACATTTATTGGTGTGTCACTCGGCCTGATACTGGGCAAGTTTATTGGCATTACCGGCGTGAGCTGGTTGTTGCTCAAACTCGGTATTGCCGTGCTACCCAAAGACACGCGTTTTACTCAAATAGCGGGTGTTTCGCTTTTGGCCGGTATCGGCTTCACCATGTCCATATTTGTTGCTCAGCTTGGTTTTGGTGAACGCGAGGATCTATTACTGATCGCCAAAACAGCAATCCTGCTTGCATCCTTTGTTTCTGGTGTTGCTGGCGTGCTTTGGCTTTATCTTGTCAGTGAAGTTCAAGACGTCAATCAAAAGTCGTCACACTGATAGCATGGGTGAGTCAGAATCCCTTTAACGCATTACCTTCAAGTTTGTTCTAACCAGCATAATTACTAACTTTGGGAATAAGGCAAATTGCGTATAATGTATATTATGTTAAATTGGATTTTCGTCGGGAATTAAATGTACCCAGAAGTATCAACACTACCCTCGGCTCGTTATTATTTATTGCTGTGCAAGCAAGCCGCTGGAATCTTAGTGCTACACTTCAAACCTAACAATTGAAAGACTGAATATTTTATGAAGTTACTGTCATTCGCACTCACTCTACTCTTGCTTGCGACTACGGCTTACGGCAAGACCGAGCCCCTGGTGTTTACTAAACAACATTCACAAACTACGGTTGAGATTATTGATGCGCTGAGTAATAAACATTATAAGAAACAATCTCTTGATGATGTCTTCTCAAGCCGTTTGTTAGATAGTTATTTCGATGCTTTAGATCCAGTCAAAGTGTATTTCCTGAAATCAGATGTACAGCAATTTGAAGCCGTTCGCTATCACTTTGATGACGCGCTGGAAGACGGTGATTTGGCACAGGCCTTTGCCATTTTCAATCTGTTCCGCGAACGTATTGCTGATCGGCTGGAAAGTAACATTTCATTACTGGAAAGTGATTTCAGCTTTGACTTCGACCTCGAGGAAACAATTAACCTCGATAGAGATACCCGCAGCTGGCTTGCCTCTGAAGCCGAGGCTGACGATTACTGGCGTAAACGTATTAAAGACAGCCTGCTACGCTTAGTGCTATCAGGTAAAGAGTCCGATGCTGCACGTGAACTCTTACGCAAACGTTATGCTAACCAACTAAAACAACTCGCGCGGCAAGATGCCGATGATGCGGTACAAGGTTTTATTAACGTCATGGCTGGACTCTATGACCCCCACACCAGCTACCTTGATCCGCGCACCCTTGAGAACTTCAATATTTCCATGTCCTTATCCCTGGAAGGCATTGGTGCCGTATTGCAACTGGAAGATGAGTTCACCAAGATTGTCCGTATTGTTCCCGGTGGTCCCGCTGATAAACAAGGTGTTCTCGCGGCTGAAGACAAGATTATTGGTGTTGCACAAGACGACGACACGATGGTCGATATTATCGGTTGGCGTCTCGATGATGTTGTGGCTCTGATTCGTGGAAAAAAAGATAGCCGCGTACGTCTTGAAATCATTCCGGGCACATCAGAAGGTGGTGATAAAACAACGATAGTGGCGATTATTCGCGATAAGGTAAAACTGGAAGAACAGGCCGCTAAAAGTCGCGTGATCGAGCTCAAACAAGGTGAAGGCAGCTTTCGTGCTGGAGTTATCACAGTGCCTGCTTTTTATATGGATTTTGAAGCCTATCGTAAGCGAGACCCCAATTTTAAAAGCACCTCTCGTGATGTCATGAAACTCATTATCGACCTAAAAAAAGAAGGTGTGGACGGCATTGTTCTCGATCTGCGCAACAATGGCGGCGGCTCTCTCTACGAGGCGACAGCATTGACCGACCTCTTTATCCACCCTGGCCCGGTTGTACAAATTCGCCATGCTGACCAACATGTCTCCAGAGAGCAACGTGCCCGGCAGAAACCTTTTTATAACGGCCCTCTTCTCGTGCTGACCAACCGGCTTAGCGCCTCAGCATCGGAGATTTTTGCGGGTGCTATTCAGGATTATGGCCGTGGACTCGTTGCAGGCACTACGAGTTTTGGTAAAGGCACCGTGCAGGTTCTCGCGCCCTTGAAACAAGGCCGCCTTAAATTGACGGAATCTAAGTTCTATCGGGTTTCCGGGCAAAGCACTCAGCATCGCGGCGTCATCCCCGATATTAAGTTTCCCTCCTATTTTAAAATGGACGAGGTCGGTGAGAGTAGCCAGGATAACGCCCTGCCCTGGGACAGTATTCGTGAAGTCAGGCACCGCATGTACGAAGACTTTAGTCCCTTGCTGGCAGTGCTAAAAACTCAGCATGAGTTGCGCGTTGGAACTGATCCGGACTGGCGTTTTATGCTCGATGAAATAGCACTGATCACCGAGCAGCGCGCGCTGAAGGAATTTACGCTAAATAAAATCAGCCGTGAGCAATTAAAAGAGCAGCGTGAAGAAAAGTGGTTGGCTATCGAAAATGCGCGACGAGAAAAACGTAATGAAGCGCCCTTTGATACGACAGAGGCTGTAGAGGCTTTCCGTAAGCAGCAAAAAGAAGATGAGTTGACGCCAGATCCCATCTTGCAGGAAGCTGCGCATTTATTGTCGGATTACACCCATGCGGCAGCCGCTTCACTGGAAACACGCCTGGTGGGAAAAGAAGCAATTAACCAGTAGCCGTTAATCCCTGTCAACCGATTACGGCTATAGGCGTTATTGTTTATATATACCGCCCTATGGCCAAGTTGGAGAGTGACCGGAT
>QNFO01000343.1 GCA_003646355.1 Gammaproteobacteria bacterium | reverse complement strand
CTTTACTTGATTGCAAGGCCTAGCCCCGGTTTTCGTCCATTTTCTTGACAAGACCGTTCAAGTTAATTATTTTGATTAAAATGACTATTTTTTAAGTCAGTTTGAATAGGAAGGTCAATATTATGGAAACTCTTAACGCCAGTGACGCTAAACGTGAATTCGGCGATATGCTTCTCAAGGCACAGGAAGGCGCAGGGGGAATTAACAAAAATTGCAAGCCTGTGGCCGTGATAATTTCGGCTTCGGACTATAAGGATATAGAAACAATGAAACGCACCATGCTCCAGCAGGAAATTCAACAAGGGCTGGCCGATATTGAGGCTGGCCGTGTTGTCGATGGCCCCGAAGTAATACAGGCATTGAGAAAACAGGTTCTTGATGCCAATCTATAAGTTTACGGCAAAAGCACAGCAAGACTTAACCCGCATTATTCACTACACCGTGGAAATGTGGGGGCAAGTACAAGCGACCACCTATATTGATGGTCTGGAAAGCCGCGCAGAATCCCTTGCTCAAACCCCTAAAATTGCTAAACCATGCCCCGATATTTATACAGGGCTACGTTGCTTTCCCTATGAAAACCACTTGCTGTATTTTATGGAAGCTCCTCACGGCATAACTATCGTGCGGGTACTCCATGAAGGGATGAATCCTGCTCTTCATCTGGAAGATGCACAAAACTACAAATCAAAGGGTTAGCTCCTTGATTCTTTTCTCAACCGCCAAGTGCCTTATAGCGAGAAATCAATCGAGTCTGACCCCGTTGCTTCTTTCCGTTGATTCTTAATTGCAAGACTTTATCGTATTTTTTTGAGCCCCTCGTTATGCCCTCTCGAATTCACCCACCGTGATTGTTCTGTCACATAGTTTGTTCAAGAAATTAGCATTGTAGTCTTTAGAGAAGTTATTCATCATAGGCCTGGCTTTGTGAATCTGCTCAGTGAAATCGTTCGGCTTCCCATCTCGATTGAAGCGGACTCTTCCTGCTTCGATACCGTGCGTCCTATGACGTTCCGCTTGGTCATATAGCTGAAACCTTTCCGAAGCTACTACACACATTGCTTCACGAGTCATCCTTTCATCGGGGTCTTCATTCTTTATTCCATCACCGTCACAACCTACAAGTAGAAGACAAAAACCTATCGAATATCTCAGATTCATAACAATTCCTATTCATGAAAAATGTTTACATAAGGGGTGCACGGTTTTTCACGGCTCTATGAGCGATAGCGAAATGACTTGATGTTTTTGTTATATTTCATACGCCGCAACCTACTGCTGTGAGTGTTTGACCTACTGTTATTTGGCAGTTCTCAAATAGATCCCTTTCAAATTGTTTGACTATTTCATACGCGTTGTTTACATATTCTGACGTTAGGTTTTGATCCCAAGGGCATTCCATTTCTCTGCGTAATTCTGCTCGTGAATGAACAGATGTAGTGATTTCTATTGGTTTACCATGCGCTATTGAATCGCGCAATTCTTTGAGTTGCAAAAGCGTATTGAATGGCTCTTTAGATTTATTGAATGCTAATCCTGCTCTGATACAAACCTGATTTAACTTATCCATATAAGGTCTGCGTTCCTTCCAATTATTTATTTTTTTATGACCGATAAAGTTAACCAAAGCTTCCACCGAAAATGCTAAGGAAATAAGGCAGCCAAGGCAATCTAATGCAACGCCATCTTCAATACCTTCAGATTTCTTGTTGTTTATAATCTCTCGCTGATGGTGAACGAGATTAAGAAGGTCATTGTGCGGATAAACTCGTACTCGATGGTTCATGTTGAGATGGCCTTAGTTGAAATAAAGCAGTTGACTATAGAGAGTCAGAAATTAAATGATTAGACAGTATCTGTATAGCTAGTTAATAGTCTGCCGACAACAATCCAATATTATGCTATTAGGGTTAAAGATTATCTGCAATAAACTATAAATATGAACGCAATATCTTCTGGTATAACCCTAATTGGTTAAGCCGCACTTATCGCCCTTTGATTTCGCCAACAATACCCCGGCCGCCCTGACCTAATACCAGGGTGTCGGTGCCCGCAGTAATGAGGGTAAAGCCTCGCTCAATATAGGGTATGGCCGCCTCAGCTGAGGTGGTAAAAACCCCGAGTTTGACACCGGTCGTGAGGCAGCTCTGGGTAATGTGTTCGATCGCTTTGACGACGGGGGGGTCGTCTAGCTGCCCCATTTTGCCGAGGCTGGCGGACAGGTCGTAGGGGCCGATAAATACGCCATCGATACCTGGGGTGGAGGCAATGGCTTCAATATTTTCAACCGCTTGTGCGTGTTCTGCTTGTACGACCACAACGACTTCATCGTTGGCCTGTTCGATATAATCATTAAAAGAAAAGCCATAGCCTTGTGCCCGAGCGATGCCAACACCGCGCTGGCCCTGGGGTGGGTATTTGGCGAAAGCGACCGCCTGTGCGGCTTGTTCGGCGTTGTTGATTTGGGGCACGATAATGCCGCTGGCACCGCTATCGAGGGCTTTTTTTATAGCAATTTCGTCGAGGCTGTGGACGCGCACCAGACAGGGCAGGGGCGCGGCAGCCTGTATTAATTGCTGGATTTGCCCATCGCTCAGGCTGCTATGTTCGCCATCGATAAACAGCCAGTCAAATCCGGCCCGCGATAGAATTTCGCTAACCTGGGGTGCGGCGATGGATACCAGGGTGCCGAGCAGCAGCTCACCTTTATTTAATTGCTGTTTAAATTGTGTCATAGCTTTTTTGGTCTATACCGCAAAGAACGTAGTTGTCGGGTGTTTATAATAGCGTGAATTTGT
>QNFO01000342.1 GCA_003646355.1 Gammaproteobacteria bacterium | reverse complement strand
GGTGATTCCCGCGGGCATGCTGGTGCTGGGCAAAGCAAAGGTGAAGCAGAGCGGCAGTCAAGGTGGGAAATTACCGGCCCATTTCTCCAACTTTACTGAGCGCCACGGTACTTTGGTACTGGTTCTATCGCTAGCGATCAGTCTTATTTCCGTGGTGGGTATCAGCAAACTACAGGTTGATAACCGCTTTATTGATTACTTCAAAGAGCACACTGAAATTTATCAGGGCCTGTCGATCATCGATCAGAAACTGGGCGGCACCACGCCGCTGGATATTATTATTCAGGCACCAGCGAGCGCCAGTATTCCCCTGACCCTGGGCGTTCCCGAAGAGGACGATCCCTTTGGCGAAGAAGACCCTTTTGAGGATGATCCTTTTGCCGATGATGTCTTTGGCGAAGAAGACCCCAATCAGCAAAAGCCGAGCTACTGGTTTAGCAGAAGTGGTCTGGAAGACCTGGAGGAAATCACCACCTATTTAGATGACATGGGCGAAATAGGCCGTATCGATTCCCTGGTCACCGCCTTTCATGTCGCCAATGATCTCACCGGCCATCGCATGAATGATTTTGAACTGGCGGTGATGCGTAAAGGTTTGTCGCCGGAGATGAATCAGTTCCTTATCGCGCCCTATCTCAATGATGCCACCGATGAAACCCGCCTAACGATGCGCACCGTGGAAAGTGGTGCGACCCTCAATCGTCAGCAATTACTCGACGAGATCAATAGCTTCTTGATTGATGAAGTGGGCCTGGAGCCTGAGCAATTTCGCCTCTCTGGTTTGATGGTGCTCTACAACAATATGCTGCAAAGCCTGTTTCATTCGCAGATCGTCACTTTGGGCGCGGTGTTTTTGGGCATTATGCTGATGTTCGTGGTTTTGTTCCGCTCGCTGCTCATCGCTTTTATCGCCATTTTCCCGAACATTCTGGCGGCTTGCGTGGTGCTGGGGGTGATGGGCTGGGCGGGCATCCCGCTGGATATGATGACCATTACCATTGCCTCCATTACCGTGGGTATTGGTGTCGATGACACTCTGCATTATATTTATCGCTTCCGCGAAGAGTTCGCCAAAGACCGGGACTACATTGCCAGCATGCACCGCAGTCACGAGTCTATTGGTGTGGCGATGTACTACACCTCGGTGGTGATTATCGTCGGCTTTTCCATTCTCGCGCTGTCCAACTTTATGCCTTCGGTCTACTTCGGTTTTCTCACCGGCCTGGCGATGTTGACTGCCTTGCTGGCCTCGCAAACTTTGTTGCCGAAGTTGATACTGCTGACTCGACCCCTGGGTAAGTAAGCGATTTATTGCTTTTTTTGACTAGCTTTGTTTGGCGGAGATTGGGGCAGGCTTATCAAAATAGAAACCCTGAACCTGATCGCAGGAGCTGGCCAGTAGAAACGCTGCCTGCTCCTGGGTTTCTACGCCTTCGGCGACAATCGTCACGGCCATTGTGCGGCCAACCGCAATGATAGCTTCCGTGAGCTGTTGGTCAGACCGGTCATTGGCAATGTCGCGTATCACTGAGCCATCAATCTTCAGGGTGTCGAATTGAAATTTTTCCAGGGTCGACAGTGAGGTGTAGCTGGTGCCAAAATTGTCAATGCCGATGCGTATTCCCAGGGCTTTCATCTTGGACAGGGTTTTAAGGGCATTGTCAAAATCACTGAGTAGTACACTTTCAGATATTTCCAGTTCCAGCAGAGCGGGATTGAGTCCGGTGGATTGTAAGATACTGGCGATGTCTTCTAGCAGATGGGCGTCGGTGAACTGGTGGGTTGTCAGATTGACCGATACACAGCGCGGCGGCAGCTCTTGTTCTATCCAGTTGAGGGCCTGCTTGCAGGCGGTTTCGATGACCCATTTGCCAATCGGGATAATAAGCCCCGTTTCTTCGGCCAGGGGTAGAAACTGTAGGGGTTGTACCAGGCCAAGGCTAGGGTGCTGCCAGCGCAATAAAGCCTCGGCTCCTGTGACTTCACCACTGCGTAAATCATGCTTTTCCTGATAGTGGAGAAGAAACTCGTCGCGCTCAAGGGCGAGTCGCAGGCTCGACTCCAGCGCCAGTCTCTCCAATGAATCGGCATTGAGTTCTTCAGAGTAAAAACAAAAATTATTTTTGCCGCCATCCTTGGCGTGGTACATGGCGATATCGGCATGTTTGACCAGTGTCTGTTCGTCCTCGCCATCGAGAGGGAAGGCACTGATACCAATACTGACGGTGACCCGCAAATCTTGTCCGGCGAGGCGAAAAGGCTTACTCACAGCGTTAAGAATCTTTTTGGCGACCGCGCTGAGTTCTTTTTCGCCATTCATCTCTGGCAGTAGCACGACAAATTCATCGCCACCGAGGCGTGCGACGGTATCCGTTTCTCGCAGCGAAGCGTTTAAGCGTCTTGCAACCTCGATAAGTAAGTCATCACCGGCATCGTGGCCCAGGGTGTCATTAATAACCTTGAAACGATCCAGGTCGAGAAATAGCAAGGCGAAGCGTCTGTCATAACGCTTCGCTTCGGCAATGCCATGGCCGAGCAGGTGGCTAAAAAAACTACGGTTGGGCAAGCCGGTGAGACTGTCATGGTAGGCTAAATACTCGACTTGCTGAGAGTGAGCGACTTGCTCGTCCATGACTCGCTGCCGGCTTTGTTGCAGTTGCCTGCTAAGGTAATACAGTACTGCCGTCAGGAGCAGCATAATGACGTTAGCGCTTGCTGCCCGTTCTATATAGAGCCGGCGAACTTTTGTACTCGCCTCTAATTGCTCCTCTTCGGAGAGCCCGAGGATGACTGCTAGT
>QNFO01000341.1 GCA_003646355.1 Gammaproteobacteria bacterium | reverse complement strand
TATGTCTTTGAAGCCCGGCACATTGGAACCGCCCCTGCAGCTGGAGCGCCAACGATTAAACGTCTGTTAGCGAATGTCGTTAAAGATGCGGGACAGCTGGGGCAGGAAGCTAGCTTTGAACGCTTTGTCGATTGATTGCTGAAGCAGCCTTGTATCGGCAGGATTTGTCAATACAAGGCGCTAGTGCCAAGCTCACTAAAATAATAAATAAAATAGCTTATCTAATATTCTTCAAAAGAGTTTTCAAAAATAAAACCACTTTTTGCCATGGTAATGCGGTGGCGCTCGCCTTCTACTTTTGCATCCCAGTCATCGTAGCCGGCATCACCGTGCCAAATGGCGACCCGGTCGCCGTCCTCAGTTTTACCGAGGTGGGTTTCGTAGATTTTGGGCGGGCGGGCTGCAAATACGGCCAGTAATTCATCGACAGAGCCATATTTCGCCAGGTAGTGCAGGGTTACCCAGGTGGGTGGCACAAAGTCGAGGGTGCGGTCTGTGTGGCGCGCAATGGCATCGCGCGGACTAATCCACTGATGGTCGTGGATCTCGCCACCGTCAATAATAATTTCTTTGTGCTCGGGTACGCGAGCGGCAAAAAACCAGGTCGTAAAACGCTTTGGCGTGATGGGCGGCGGTGTCCAGTGAGAGAACCAGATGAAGTCTTTAGGGTCAGCGTGAATACCGGCTTCTTCGTGAGTTTCTCGCGCCGCAGCAAAACGAGCGGCTTCGGTTTTATCACCACTGGCAGGATAGTCGTCGGCATCAATGCGTCCACCGGGGAAAACCCACATGCCACCGAAGCGGATGTCTTTGTTTTTGCGCAGCATCAGCGTTTCGATGCCGGCGTCGCTATCGCGCAATAAAACCACGGTGGCGGCGGGAATAGCCTCTTCGGTAATGGGCTTATCACCGGGTTTGATAAGGTCTGCGTAGGGGTCGCTGGCGTGCTTTTCAGGTGTTTTGTCGGAGCTGCTCATTATTATGTCCCGCGCGGGGCGGCTTCCTGTGTTGGTTTGATGGCAGTCAGTGTAACGCAGCCTGAACCCAGATAATAAGCCCGGGGCCACTGGGTCTGTCTGTGTCCCATTCAAGCAATATTGGCGCTGAGGGGCTTGCATGAAGTTGCCGATACCCAGAGCACTAATTATAGGCTAGAGTACCCGGCTGATTATTCTCTCTTAAAGGCTCCCCGAGTCTTTTTTAGCCAGCTTCGCGATGATACCGCCCTATGTTTTTCAGTGAGCCGCGCCGGCACTTCTTCAAAGCTCTCACCGGTAAGTACCGCGAACAGGTGGTGCAGTGTTTATGCCTGCTCTATCAACGCCAGTACAGCTCGACGGCCGACTACGGTCGGGCCTTGAGTCGTGAGCAGCTTCTTGAAATTCTTGTCGAAGCCCTGGCCAGACCTCAGCTTGAGGTGTTCGATGATGAACTCGCTACCCAGGGCGCTGACGATGTCGAACCGCGCTTTAAAAACCATCGCGAACAGGCAAATTGGGTGCTCAAGCAATTACTCGAGGGCGGTTGGCTGGAGCGCCAGGTTGATGCCGCCACCCTGCATTCAAGCTTCCCGTTTACCCGCCTGGGGCGGGTGTTTGCCCAGGCTCTACTTGAGTCTGACACGCGGCAAATCCGTACGCGCCATCGCAATACCCGCAACACCTTGAATGCTCTCGAGGCCCTGCTCAGTCGGGGCGAGGTCTATGACCTGCTCGATGCCTACGAGTATTCGGAGCGCATTATTACCGACTTCACCGATGTCATTGCCGAGCTCGACGAGCGCAAGCGCGAGTTGATCCGAGAAGTTGAGTCGCAGCAATTGGCACAGCAGGCGGCCGAGCAGTTTTTTGAATTTATGGAAAAGCGCTTTCAGCCCGACATCGCCGTGCGGCTGTCGGCGGATAGTGTTGAAAAACACCGTGAAGATATTAGTCGTGCCGTGGCGCGTATTCGTCGCAAACCCAAGGACTTTAAGCAAGATATCGAGCGCAGTTTACGGCGCACCGTGCCCGACCTCTGTGCTGATGAGCAATCCTATTTGTGGTTTATTCTCGACACCATTGAACAGCGCATGCGCAATGCGGCCGAGATTATGTTGCCGGCCTTGCGCAGCGCGCTACACAGCTTTACCCGGCGCGCCGATATTATTATTCGCCAACTCAGTTACATGAACAGTCGACATAATAATGACCTGTTGGCGCTGTGTGGCGAATTGGCTGAGCTCAACGACGAGCAATACGCCGCCCGTCTCGATGGGGCTGCAGACTCTATGGCCAGTCTCAATATCAACCTGGTCGACCCCCAGCATATTAAATTGCAGGAGCGTCAGTCTCGTCTTTGGGTTGATAATGTTCTGGCGACAGAGCAAGTCGTCGACAAAGAGGTGCAGCGAGAATTGATGATTCGCCAATTACTCGACCAGGCCTTCATGGTTAATAACAGCCATTTGAAAGACTATGTATTGCACTCACTCCGTGCCGGGCAGCGTATTTCGACCCGTGCCCTCAACATTGATAACGCCAATGACCTGCTAGCTATGGCCCATGTCATTGAAGTGGGGGCGCTCAATAACCTTAGCTCAGAGCTGGTGTTTCGAGTTGAGGCCACCGGACGGCTGGTGACAGACAATGAATACTATGCACAGTACGATGAATTTACTATCGAACTATTGTCGAAAAAGGCGGATGAGAATTCGACCGCTGATACCCCGCTTGGCGATAGCCGCGCTGGCGAGTCGAATTCATCTTCCGCCGAAAACAATTCAGGTCTTTAAATATTCCTCACCCATAGGGCTTAGGTTA
>QNFO01000340.1 GCA_003646355.1 Gammaproteobacteria bacterium | reverse complement strand
TGGGTCAACTGCCGGTATCGCTTCTTCATAGTTGCTCGAATTGGTTTGGGTCAGAGCTGCCAATTCTAACGGCAGTTGATCTTTCTATCATTTCAAGCGTTGCAGTTATTATCTGATTTCAGAAATGAATAACGGGATGGGCGAGTTGTGATTAAACGTTAATGCCGCGTTCCTGAAAGTATTTACCGTATTTAATATCTTCACCCAGTATGTGGCCTTTTAGCCACTCGGTAAGAAATACAATGACGGCAACCATATTGACCTTCACACCGTCTTCAATATTTTTTATGGTTTCGGCAACATTGGCGAGCAGTGCCGTGTGTGCGCGTTTTTGCTTGTCGAACTCAGGGTAGTCGTGGGCCTTCATCATTCGCTCTTCTTCGGCGAAATGGTGGGTGGTGAATTTGGCAAGGTCTTTTAGTGTTGGTAGGGCTTCTTCCTGCTTGGCACCCTTTTTAACTTTGAGATGAATCTCATTGCAGTAGTCAAAAATCTTATTATGTTCGTCATCCATATCGTCAACCAATACGCTCCACTGTGGACCAAAGCGAAAGATGCCTTTTTCAGAAGTATCAACCTGCTCGAGCTGAGCGTCCAATGTGTAGTTTTTGTACAGATGTTTTATGTCTTCTCCGCGAGACTGAAGGGTAACTATCTCGGCAAAGTTGGTTGTGGCGCAGGCCAGCATAGCCTCGTTGTCTTTAGCCATACCTTCCATAAATTCAATCATGTTAGAAGCCATGGTGACAGAGGAGCTTAGGTTTTCATTCATCTCATTAATGGCTAAAGAGCTTTCGTTGACATTAGTGTTCATGGTGCCGATATCGTCAGTCGTGCCTTTCAGCGTATCCGAGATTGCTTCAGTGGCCAGGGACTGCTCCTCCGCAGCGGCGGCAATCGTTGACACAATTGTATTAACTTCGCTAATAACTGTTGTGAGACTCTTCATTGAGCTGAGAGTCGTGTCGACAGCAGATTGAATAATATTAATCTTATTTTTTATATCGGCATTGGCTATGTTGGTTTGCGAGGCGAGTTCTTTTACTTCGCTGGCGACTACCGCAAAGCCAAGTCCGGCATCACCCGCGCGGGCCGCTTCAATGGTAGCGTTTAGTGCCAGTAATTTAGTTTGGTCTGACACTTCGCTGATGGTGTTAGTAACCTTGCTAATATCGTCTGCTGCAGATTTAAGTTGAGCGAATTTACTGGCCGCTAATTGAGTGTCAGCTACCGCTTGAGCAGTAATGTTTCGAGCTTTTTCAGTGTTTTTTGCAATTTCGAGAGATGCCGATGTTAATTCGCCGGTCGTGTTGGAAATAGTGTCGACACTTGATTGCGTTGCCATAGCATTTTCGGCAATGGTGCTGACATTAACGGTGATTTCTTCAGCTGCAGCGGCGACGGATGTCAGCCGGTCTCTGGTCTCTCTTGCGTCGGCGAGTTCAGCGCTTATATCTTTGGTTGCGGCAGCAACGCCTTCACTGCACAGATTGCTGATGGTGGCTGCCTCCTGGTTAAGCTCAGTGATCAGGGTTTTTGATTTGCCGATTGAGCTGCCGACTAACAGCCGAATACTTTCAATAAGCTCGCCAGCAATGCTGCCTGATAGATCGATCGGCCGGTTAAAATTGCCACTGGCTAGTTGTTTTAATAAATCGAGATCAGTATTGGTGAAATCAGGAGTGGTGTTGATTGCCGGATTAGCCCCCTCATCTTTCGGTGAGCTGTCAGCTGAGGGCGGGGTAATGTTAGAAACGTTGGATAAAATAGATGAGTTTTTTCTAATCGAAAGCGCCATGACTAATTCCTTGTCGTTAGGTGCGGTAACTTGTTGATAGAGCGACAAATACTATAGGGGGCAAGCAGCTATTGAATGTGGGGTGTGTCACAAAAATCTAGTTTTTCCATCAGCTAGATGTGTGCTGTGGATCGTTGGCTTAGATATTTTATAGTGCGTTTATTTCTTTTTTCCTGGGTTATGTATGGTTCACTTAGCCAAGGTCAAATGCCTTTGAAAGCGAATAAGTGGACAATTAGGGTGAGTGACGCGCTCGCTAGCGCGAGGCAATAATTATAAGGAGCAGAAAATGGATCACACAACGCAGGTGGCCCGCATAAAACAGGCCTTTAAATATATTGATGGCGACCAGACGGCGACGACGCCCGGTGTAAAGCGTGCCCCCGTGGCGGCCTATACTGACAAGCAATGGCTTGATCGTGAGCTGGCGAATATCTTTAAAAACTATCCCCTGTTTATGGGTTTGTCGGGTGTCATTGCCCAGCCCGGTGATTATTTAACAATGGAGCACAGCACCCTGCCAATATTGTTGGTGCGCGGTGACGACGGCGTGGCCCGGGCCTTTATTAATATGTGCAGCCATCGAGGTGCCCCGGTGGCCCAGGGTTGTGGGCGGGCCGCCAGTTTCACCTGTCGCTATCACGCCTGGACTTACGACCGTGGTGGTGATTTAAAGGTTATTCCCGACCAGCGTAATTTCCCCGGTGTCGAGTTACAAGACCATGGGCTTATCTCCCTGCCGCTGGTAGAAAGACACGGCATGATTTGGGTGCAGCCAGATCCACAAGCTGAAATCAATCTCGACCAGCATCTGGCCAGCATGCAAGGCGAGCTGTCGGGCTACGATCTACAGAATTACGTGCACTACCAAAGCCGGGTTTTGCACCGGGATATTAATTGGAAAATGCCGATTGATACTTTTCTGGAACCCTACCATTTCGCCTCGCTACATAAAGATACCGTCGGGCCGATATTCTTTGGCAATCTTTGCCTGTTCGAAGGT
>QNFO01000339.1 GCA_003646355.1 Gammaproteobacteria bacterium | reverse complement strand
GATTTTGAGCGTTTAAAAAGTCTGGCACCAGAGGTTGTTCACGACCTCCCCGCCAATGGCACCCGGCTCATCCAGCACGCCGAAGGCTACGTCGCCACGCTGGTTTCCGGTCAAGTAATTATGAAAAATGGCATCGACACCGGGGCACGACCGGGCTCGGTGGTTCGCCTTTCACAAAAGAAGGGATAAAAGGCTGTAACAAAAAACCCGGCACCCCGAGTAATGGGGCCGGGGATTAGCAGTTAATACCGCTATGCAGGCCCGCAGCTGAATCAATTAAAACAATAATTAACAACGAGGAAACCCCATGAAAATTGGTTACATGATGATGCTGGCAAATCACCACGACAATTTGTCTGATGCGCAAATGATCCGCGAAGAAATGCGCGTCGCCGAGATGGCTGAAGAAGTCGGCTATGACTCCATCTGGTGTGCCGAGCACCACTTTGATAGCTACTCCATGGCAGTGGACAATATTCAGGTACTCACCTGGTTAGCGGCGCGCACCAAAAACATACTGCTCGGCAGTGCCGCCATTATTTTGCCCTGGTGGACACAACCCGTGCGACTGGTTGAAAAAATTGCCACCATCGATGCAATGACTGATGGCCGTTATTTAATTGGCTTTGGCCGGGGTTTGGCGCGTAAAGAATATGATGCCTTCGACATCCCCATGGATGAAACCCGCTCGCGCTTTGATGAGTCGGCCAAAATGATTATTAAAGCGCTGGAAACAGGTTACATCGAAGGCGATGGCCCCCACTTCCCCCAGGTGCGCACAGAAATAAAACCCAAACCCCCGCAAAGTGCCAAAGACCGACTTTACGGCGTTGCCATGTCACCGGAATCCGCCCAGGTGATGGGTGAACTCGGTGCGCGCATGATGTGTTTCGTACAGTTCGACATGGCCATGCACCTACCCAATATCGAGCGCTATCGCAGCGCCTTTAGCGAAGAACACAAGCGCCCGGCACCGCCACCTTTACTACTCGATTTTTGCTACTGCGATAAAGACGCTGGTAAAGCGAAAGACAGAGCGCGCAAATATCTGGCCGTGAATTATCTGTCCATCCTCCAGCACTATGAATTTATGGAGGACTACCACAAAGAGATAAAAGGCTACGAAGCCTACGGTAAATCTGCAGAATTTCTCAACTCACTAGGGCTTGAAGAAGCCGTAGAAGACTATATCAGCCATCAGGCCTGGGGCACGCCGCAGCAAATACTCGACCAACTCGAAGCACGGCGCGCCGTCCTCGGTGACTACGAATGGAATTCTATTGTCAGTTACGGCGGCATGCCTTTTGACCTTGTGGAAGGCAGCATGCGTTTGATTGGTAAAGAAATATTGCCGGAGTTGAGGAAGTGGTAGCTTGGGCACCAGGGGTGCAAAACTTAAAGCTTAATTCTTTATCTGCGAACAGCGTGTTAGCGGTACCGAGCAAAGCCGAGTGACTGCCAAGCCAAGCGAACAATAAAATATAGTATGGCAATACTTGGCCCCTGATCCAGATCCCCGAATCAGGAGCCACTGGCCCTATAACACCGGTTAATTATTCAAAAGCCATAGATTTTTAGCGACACTCAAATTTAAACAGAGGCCACGGGGAAATATAATCACAGCAAAAACGGCACACTATGCCAGCTCATCAAACACCAAAAACATACTAGGCTATTGTTTTTAAGGACAAAATTTCTACTGAACATCCCGAGAAAGAACGCCAAAGTGATGTAGTGCCGATGGCTTTATAATTAACTGTTAGATGCTCAAGCATATTGATATAGTACCGATATATAGTACCATTTAGAAATGAAAAAGAAGCATCAGAAAACCCTTGAGCTAATCTTTAAGCGCCCAACAAGTGGAAATATACATTGGGGTGATATTGAGTCTTTATTTTTAGCTTTAGGAGCCGATGTCACAGAAAGAGCTGGCTCCCGTATCTCGGTAGTTCTATTTGGTGAAGTTAGAATTTTCCACAGACCTCACCCATCACCAGCCACGGATAAAGGAGCTATTTCTAGTATTCGAAAATGGCTACAATCAAATGAGGTAACACCATGAATATAATGGAAAATGAATCCTATAAAGCAAAAATAGAATATGATCCAGAAATAGATATGTTTCGAGGGGAAATACTTGGTTTAAATGGTGGAGCTGATTTTTATGGTAAAAGTCCAACTGAGCTACGTCGAGAGTTTAAAAAATCATTAACCTCATTTCTTGAAGTTTGTGAAGAAACGGGCATAAGCCCAAGAAAGGAATACTCTGGTAAATTTAATTTAAGGATCCCTTCAAAGTTGCATGAAGAAATAGCTGCCATAGCAACATCTGAGGAAAAAAGTATTAACCAGTGGGTTTCTGAAACCTTAGAACAAACTCTTCATGCATAAAAAGCATCTAACATGGCACTCCACTTGACCGCCAAAAGCACCGTTTCGCTACGCTACTCTTTGTTTTTGTCGGCAAGTGAGCCATGGCGTTAAAGCATCAATGAAATTCCCCTAATCGTTCAGTCGGTATTTTCCTTGCTAGTTGCGCAAGGAAAATACCGGGCAAGTCTTGCAATCAAGCCTTTTACTTTCTACATCTCGCCCTGTCTTTATAGATAACAGCGGCGCGAAAAAGTAAGCAAGCCACCACATTGCGGTCGTAATGGATTTTTCAACCAGGGTCACGTCTAGACGAAAGTCATCTCCGGTACGTGGTCAGGAACTACCAATTCCCCTTCGGTCAAATTGACGATTTCTTCGACACTCACCCCCGGTGCTCGCTCGCGCAGGATGAACTTGCCGTCGGCGATATCCATCAG
>QNFO01000338.1 GCA_003646355.1 Gammaproteobacteria bacterium | reverse complement strand
CTCTGGATCATCGAGGCCGACGAATCCGACAAATCATTCCTCAACTTCCACCCCGCCCACTCCATCATCACCAACATTTCCAAAGACCACTACGAACTCGACGAGCTCCACCGCATGTTCGACCAGTTCGAATCCCAAACCTCCGGAACCACCATTAGGGGACACAAAGTAGGACAGGCTTCCAGCCTGTCTGCACACGAAAGGCTCTATTCCTCTTCAAACAGGCTGGAAGCCTGTCCTACTTTGAAAATGCCCGGAAAACACAATCAACAAAATGCGCAGTGCGCAGCAGCACTGTGTGCCGCACTCGGCATGGATATGGAACGGGTTCGCGCTGCGGTTGCGCAATTCAAAGGGATTGAACGGCGGCTCGAAACGGCAGGGGTCGCCGGGGGGATCACGATCATCGACGACTATGCGCACAACCCAGCCAAAATTGCCGCCGCGCTGTCAGCGGTCTCCGAAACCACCCACCGCATCCATGCCTATTGGCGGCCGCATGGCTTCACCCCGCTCTTCCAATGCATGGACGACTTGATCCGCGCATTCAAACAGGCACGGCCAGAATCGCTATTCATCCTGCCGGTCTATTATGCGGGCGGCACGGTGGAGCGCAAAACAACCTCGGCGGAGTTTGTTGCACGGCTCAATTCGGCTGGAGTTCCGGCAATGCTTGTGCAAGATTACGCCGCGTTGAAACATGAACTTGAACAGTGCGCCAAACCGGGCGATGCGATTCTCGGAATGGGTGCGCGCGATCCGGAACTGCCGCTGTTTGCCAAAAAACTGGTTGCCGAATGGAAAACATCCTGACCATTGAAAGCCCGCAGAACCCGCGCGTGAAGGCGGCAGTAAAGCTGCGCAAACGCAAGGTTCGGAAAGAAACCGGACAAACGCTGGTGGAAGGCTACCGCGAAATCCTGCGCGCCAATGAAACCGGCTGGACTTTTATCGAACTGTATTTCTGCCCAGAACTCTATCTTGATTCCGATGAATACCAATTGGTTTCCAAAATCCGCAAACTCGGCATCCAGGTTTTCCAATGTTCGGAAACGGCGTTCCGGAAAATGTCGTACCGCGACACCCCGGACGGCTTGATGGCGCTTTCGCCGCTGGTCGGAAAAACGCTCGACGAGCTGGAGCTGCCGGAAAATCCACTGCTGCTCATTGCAGAGAATCTGGAAAAGCCGGGCAACCTCGGCACCATCCTGCGCACGGCGGACGCTGCCGGCGCGAACGCCGTCATCGTCTGCGGAAACAAGACCGACCTCAACAATCCGAACGTGATCCGCGCAAGCATTGGAACTCTCTTTTACATACCCGTCGCGGAGACTTCGACCGAAGAAACCCTCCAATGGCTGGAAAAACGGGGTATCCGCTCGGTTGCGGCCGTGCCGGATGCAGATCAGGAATATACCGCCGCCGATATGCGGGGAGGAACCGCCATCGTGGTCGGCGCCGAGGATGACGGTCTTTCCAGTCATTGGAAATCCAGCGCAAATATCCGGGTCGGGATTCCAATGCTTGGAAAGAATGATTCGCTCAATGTGTCCACCGCGGCCGCCATCCTGCTTTACGAGGCCCTCCGCCAACGCCGAAAACCTGCCTGAAAAGGCTCTTTTCCAACCCAGTAGGATTTTTTCCGCAAAAATATTCAACGCAAAGTCCTAACCCGTGTCATAACAGGCCAAAGAGTGGTTCAAGAAGGCCTCTCTGAAATAAGTGTTTATTTTGCAGTGTTTATGATTTGCAAAATATGAATCAGGCTGTAGAGTTTAAAAAACAAAGGAGGTAGTATTATGGCTACAAACCCCGCAGGAAAAGGAACAAAGACAATTGGCATCAACATGAAAATGGAGATGGCCAAAGAGCTGGAGCGGCGAGCATCGTCCATGCAGCTCTCGACAGGTGCGTATTGCAAGATCATCCTTGGCGAGTGGATCAAATCAGGAAAGAAACTTCAACTTAAAGAATCCTGACCCACCCCTGAGACCAACCGATAAAGCCGGCTTCCAAACCTAAAGGAAGTCGGCTTTACTTTCTCCATCCATCCCGATGCAACCAGCAAAACACATTGCCATTATCGGAACCGGTGCGGTCGGAGGCTATTACGGGGGATTGCTGCAACGGGCCGGCTTCAACCTCCACTTCCTGCTGCACAGCGACTACAACCACGTCCGCCGCAAGGGTCTCGTGATCGAGTCGCCCAATGGAAACTTCCGGCTTTCGGAAGTTTCCGCCTATGACGATCCGGGAAAAATGCCCCGTTGCGATGTGGTTGTCGTAGCGCTCAAGACCACGGAAAACCATCTGCTCCCCGGAATCCTGCCGCAGGTTGCAATGAAAGACGGTATTGTGCTGACCCTTCAGAATGGATTGGGAAGCGAAGAGGATATTGCGGGAATTGTCGGCGTCGACCGCGTGGTTGGCGGTCTCTGCTTCCTGTGCTCCAGCAAGGTTGCGCCGGGCCATATCCGGCATCTTGACTATGGCTTGGTTACGCTTGGCGAATACCGTGCCGATGGCCGCCCCGGCGGCATCACACCCCGGATTGAACAACTGGGCGCCGAGATGCAATCTGCCGGCATATCCGTTAAACTGATCGAGGATCTTGCGCTCGCCCGCTGGAAAAAGCTGGTTTGGAATATTCCGTTCAATGGTTTGTCGGTCACACGGAACTCGTTGACGAACCAGTTGGTGAAGGAACCGGAAACCCGCCGGCTTTGCGAAACGCTGATGAACGAAGTCGCCGCGGCCTCCGCGGCCTGCGCCCGCCCGATTGAAGCGGCCTTCATGGAAAAGATGATTGCAGAT
>QNFO01000337.1 GCA_003646355.1 Gammaproteobacteria bacterium | reverse complement strand
TATCGTATTGACGATATCACTTTGCTGTTGCTCACCCATGCCCATACGGATCATTTCGGTCAGGCCAGTCGAATTCGCGATGTTTCTGGCTGCGAGGTCTGGGGCCACGAAAATGTGAGTTCTACTGTCGCCGGTTTTCTGCCTTCACCAGAGCGAATCGAAGTAGAACGAGCGGTTCTCCTGCGCTATGGTTTTAATGCTGAAATGTATGACAAGGCCTACGATTATCGCGCCTATATTGCCGATATTTTTAGACCCTGTGAGCTTGATCGTGAGCTACAGGATAATGACATCGTGCCCATTGTTGGTTTCGATTTGAAGGTCATTCACACGCCGGGACATTGCCCCGAAGAGGTGGTTTTCTGGCAGCCAGAGAGTCGGCAAATGTTTTCTGGTGATCATTTATTACCGGATGTAACACCGGTATGCTTGTTAGAGTTTCCTGAAACAGCGGAGAGTGAGCGTGTTCACACACTGTCCCAGTATTATCGCTCTGCTGATAAAGTATTACCCTACGAAGCCCGTTGTATTTATCCCAGTCATGGCGATGTATTTCAGGATCATCGGGAGTTGGTTAAGGGTTACAAACTGTCAACCGAACGGCGTTTGTTGAAGATATCGAAGATACTTGAGCAAGGGGGGCCGCTGACACCACTTGAGGTGGGTCAACAGCTTTTCCCAAAAGCTTGGGAAGATCAACTTTATGCGGTAATCTCAGAGGTGATGGGGCATCTTGACATGCTTCTTGACGAGGGTTTCGTTACAGCACAAGAGGAGGGAGGAGTAGTTCACTACGAATTGTTAGCTACCCCCGGCCCTGGTGCCATATTTAAGTCGGCAACGTATTAAAAATAGGAGGAGATCAACGGTGAATCACGGCAAAGCCAATGAGCTAATTGGTACCTCGGAGGTGTCGTTTGAAGATGCACTTGCGTGTATTTTACAGCGCGCCAATAAAACACTTCGTGGCATTCATACCATGGAGGTGATCGACAAAAAAATATCGATAAAAGAGAGCGGCGAGATGGAATATCGGGTTCGTGCCTTTTTGAAATTTGATATGACCCCTCCGGATTTATTACATCTATAGGATTGAATGATGAGCGTATTTAGTGTGTCCAGTGTCAGTGCTGCATCCCCCGTCAGTTTTCAGGATGCTCTGGAAAAGGGCTATTCCCGAGCCAGTTCCACCCTACGCGGTATTGAGTCTATTGAGGTCATCGGTGAGCGTGCAAATGTCGAAGCCGGGGCGATCAAAGAGTATGTTGTTGATCTTAAAATCGTGTTTGCCCTAGAGAAGTGATAGTTGGTTCTCAAGTTTGACTTTCTAAAATAATAATAAGGCCAAGACACTCCAGTTTTTGGGGTGTTTGATGATAGCCTGCACTAACAAGCGATCAGTGGTAGTTTCTTTCTATGCCTGACGCTGTAATTAGTAGTAGGGCGTAGTTCTCGATAATTCAAAATGTAGCCCTCACTAGTAAATCGTGCAGAACAATAAATTGGCTAATGGGTGTGCAAAATGGATGATATGGATGAAGAGGTTCTCCAACTTTTCGTAGAGGAATCTAGAGAGCATTTGGGCGGTATTGAGGACGATCTATTGGCGATGGAGTCAATGGATGGGCTCGATGAAGACCTTGTGAACAGGGTGTTTCGAACCTTGCATACGATTAAAGGTGGTGCGGGATTTTTTGATTTGATCAACCTGCAAAACCTTGCTCATTCCATGGAGAATCTTCTCGACCTGATTCGTAAGAATGAGCTGCAGACGACGAAAATGATTGTCTCTTCTCTACTTGCCGGCGCTGATACTGTCGCCAGTATGATTGATAACCTGGAAGCATCGAATGATTACGATATTTCCGAGCATTTATCTGTTTTTGATGGAATCCTAAAAGGTGACGTAGCACCTGAAGAGACCGCTGTAGCACCCACTGACGATGCCGAAGTGAGTGAGGCGGCGGAACAGGGAGCGCCTTCACAAGAACCTGCTGATGCAGAGCCAGTCGTTGCTGAGGAGGTTGCTACAGTTGTTGAGCAAGAACCCGCTGCGCCTGAGCTAGCAAAGAGTGCGCCGGCTGAGGCTGTAGCGGGGACACCTAAACCAGCAGCATCTGATGCTAAAGCTGCGCCCGCAAAAGCGGCAACCACCACGGGTGATCAAAGTATACGCGTTCATTTGTCACTGCTTGACCGCCTAATGGAGCTGGCAGGTGAGCTGGTGCTGACGCGTAATGCGCTTATCCAAAGTGTTGAAACAGGTGACCCGGCCCTATTACACCCAGCGGCGAAAAAAGTTGATGCTATTACCTCTCAATTGCAGCGCGCGATTATGTCGACGCGTATGCAAACGATCGATATTGTATTTAGTAAGTTCCGGCGCATTGTTCGGGATTTATCGGGTCAGCTCGGCAAGCAGATAAACCTGGAAATTCTGGGTGAAGATGTCGAGCTCGACAAGACAATTATTGAAGCACTTGGCGACCCACTGACCCATCTGGTGCGTAACTCTATTGACCACGGTCTGGAAACGCCTGCACAGCGTAAAGCGGCGGGTAAGCCACCCTTTGGGCAGTTGCGCTTACATGCTTTTCATGAGGCAGGCCAAGTTGTCATTGAAGTTAGCGACAATGGTGCGGGCATTGACCCCCAAAGAATTGCAAGCAAAGCTATAGAAAAAGGCATGGCGACTGAGGAAGAAATAGCCCGGATGAGTGAAAAGGACATCATCCGACTTATTTTCCAGCCGGGCTTCTCTACGGCAGAAGAGGTCACTGATGTTTCCGGTCGTGGTGTTGGCATGGATGTCGTTCGT
>QNFO01000336.1 GCA_003646355.1 Gammaproteobacteria bacterium | reverse complement strand
CTTTTAAGTTACTAATCTCACTTAACAATTCTTTGATTTTTTGATCTTTGGTAATCAACGTATCATTAAAATCTATAGCGCTCAGATAAACCCACCCACCTGTGCTCACATAAATCCCCCCTGACATCCACAGCACAACCCAAACTGATCCCCTGATATTTTTATTTCCAAGTAGTTTTTTGAGTAGTACGCCGTTGTGAATTTCGTTGAGTATCATGAGATATGAGATCATTATCAGACAGTTATGATCTATTATTTCAGTGGAGTTTTTTATCTGAGTTTCAGTACATCGTTCCAGTCATGCTTTTCTGGACGCAATCTTTCAATAACGGGATAAAGGGCAGTCATCTGTTTGGCCATCAAGTCGCCGGTTTTATCCGCATCAAAACCGCAGAACACTCTATAACCTCTCTTGATAAGACTTGAGAGCCAATGTGGGTTTGGATGTGCTCCTGCTGTCGAGATTGCGATACAATCTGGATTAAGTGAATAATAAGACAGAGCATCTATGGCAGACTCACAGATCACAACCTGTTTGCTGGTGTCACTTTTAATATAGAAGAAACCTGAATTCTTTTTAGAACCAGGTGCCAGTGCATGCCATATTTTATTCGTTGTTCCACGGATCTCAGCACCAACCACTATTTTTCCTTTTCCACGGAGTAAAAACACCGCATTGGCTTGGTCATCGGCATAGAGATCACCCGTATCAATGAGTGATAAGATTAAAGCTTGAGGAAGGCAGCGATTGGATGTGAGGTAACGGATGATTTGAGGCAACCCTTCAGGGTGACTTTTTGGCAGGACAAGTGGCGTATGGGTTAACGTTTTTTCTTCGTTCAATGTGTGTATCTCAGGTGAAGCAAAATGCTCATCCAACCAGGCAACGGCCTGGATGAAGTCAACCTGATGCAGATGTATAATTAAATCAATTGCACCGCCGCCGCCCCTATTTTTTGTCCAGTTAAAAAACTTCTGACCATTGACCGATAGGAGCCCTTGCCCTGTATGCCACTTGGCTGGATCCTTTTTATCCGACACTGAGCCCATTTGCTTTAGCACCTGACAGAGTTCGATATCACGTACTAATGCCGCTTTTTTTCTGATCGATTTAAAACGTGACATCACCTGGCAACCGTTCCATCGTGCTTAAAAAGGCATCCGCTTATGGGCAGAGTTTGGTTCGCAAACTGACACATTTTTTCATATTGATGACATGGCTGTTTTCTGTGACACGGTCAATCAAAGCCGCTGTTAGCTGGTCGTTCTTCAGGAACTCAGCCCATTGTGCAAATCCCAGATTAGAGGTGAGCAGTGTGCTTTTTCTCTTATGTCTTTTGTGCATCAGGGTAAAAAATAATCCCACCTGAACAGGCTCCATTTCGATGTACCCCAATTCATCGATTAACAAGCAGTCATAAGCCGCAAAGGTTTTGATGACTTTATCCTGTGAGTGATCGGCAATGGACTGGTACAATAGCTCAATGAGTTCAGAAAACAGAATGAACCGCCCTTTATAGCCCAGGTTGATGGCCTGGATCAGAAAAGCCGTTGCAAGGCCGGATTTTCCCGTCCCCGTTGGCCCAATCCAGATGATATTCTGGTTTTTTGACAGATAATCAAAGGCATCATACAAGTTCAGCAGTTTCTTTTTACTCAGGTTCGGTTGCTGGCTAAAAGGAAAGGTTTCCATCACCAGTTTCTCGGGGATCTTTGCTCGGGACATTCGACATTTTCTGGCATTTTCCTTTTTGAAGAGAACCTCTTCATCAATAATGTATTCCAGCCAGCGCACATGAGAGAAATTAGTGTGCTGTGCTTTTTCAAGGTGGAGCTCCCAATGAGCCAGCAATCCTGTCAGGCGGAGGTATTTTAGTTTTTCTTTCAGTACATCATTCATTATCATCCTCGATTAACTGATCATAAGCACTTAAGTCCGGCTCATCACTAAAGCGACCTTCCAGATACGATGTCCGGTGCCGGCTCTCAGGATTGACCGTCACATCGGGAAGCTGGTAATGTCCTTCCTGCAATAATAAAAAGGCCATCTGTTCCAGGGTCTGAAATTGATCAATGCGATATTTTGTCGCCCGCTGGATGGTTTTTATAAAGAGAGCTTCATCCAGTTTTTTGTGAAGCACATAGAGTTGGCGAAGAAACCGGTGCTTCTTGAGTCCCATGGGTTTCAGCACCATCGTCAAATAGGCATCGACATCCACAGCGACTGCTCTGAGGCGCTTCTCTTCTTCTGCAGTCGGTTGTTTACGGTTATTGGGTCGATATTTAGGCGCTGGCTGTCCAGGCGGTGCAAACTTTTGGTTCTTTACCCCAACGGCAGGGAGTGCATATTCAACCAGTAACTGACGCTTTAAATAGATCTTCAGGCACTCACTGTACTGAAGTAATGTCACATCCTCACGTCTGGTTCCAGGGATCCAGTAAAAGTTACCATCAAAGGCCACATAACCATATTGATCGGTCACCCGATTGAGTGGTTGACTGGGTGCAGGGATCATCGACAACAGTTTGATCAGAAATGCTTGCTCATATTCAAAGGCTTTTGCCGGTATTAAACCCGCTTTTCCCACTGGCCTGTTGGGCAATCGCACGGTCGCCCATTCCAATGCCTGCTGATTCAAATCCTCCATGCTGGCAAAGGTGCGTCCAGGAAAGAAGTTCGTTTCTACGGTAAAAAAACCTCTTTCATTGCCGGCCTTTCGGTTGGAGTGTTTGATTTCATGACAACGAAACTCAAATCCGTATTGCTGACTGAATTGCACCATTTCCGGTGCAATGACGGCATTTTTCCCCGACCCTCGAAGGCG
>QNFO01000335.1 GCA_003646355.1 Gammaproteobacteria bacterium | reverse complement strand
ATATCTTCAATATCATCTGCATAAACAGGAAAGGCAGTAAATGAAGATATAGCGGCCCCTAGTATTAGGCTTTTCAAATATTTATCTTTCATAAGAATCACTCGCTCTTGCTATAAAAATTAAGGCTTATAGGTGAATTGCACACCACCACCAAAATCAGGGCTGCTTTCGCTCAAGCCGAAATAGAGGTAAGGCGTTAGGCTCCACAGACTCGATAATTTTTGGTTCATATAGGTAAACAGCTCTAAAGAGTCATCAACGTTATTGGTGGATGCCTCCTGATAATCAAAAGTGAAGCCATAATGGGTGACCTCAGATTGTCGCCAGTCGATACCGGCGGAGAGATAAAAGACATTATCGAGGTCGCCGCCGCTGGGGTCGCCTTTGATTTTGTAGGCGATAGTTGCCAGTGGCGTGAAATCACCTGCCGCATAAGCGTAATCTAGCTGGGCGGTGTAGTCGATTTCGCCAGTACCCAGGCCTTTCTTCTCATCGGCAGTGGGGATTTTGATTTTCCCGGTGACATCCAGGTAACCCAGTTCGGAGGGAAAAGATTGAAGTTCATAACTGAGGGATGTCCAGACATCACCCAGGCCCGACTCAGTGCGGGCTGCGGTGTTGCTATTGCCCGGCAGTATAATGCCGCCATCACCGCCACCGATGACATTGCCTGGCCCGTCGATACTTAACCAGGCTGCAGTGACCTTACCTGTCCATAAGCCTGATTTATAACTCACACTGAAGGGCAGATAAATAATGTCGGTATCGACAGAGTCCCCGTAATCACCAGAGCTGTAATCAAGCCCGGTAGAGAGTTTTAGCTGTCCTTCGTCTGCTGCGCAATATGCACTGAGACTGATGCAAACAAGAGCTGACGACAGCGAGGTGTGAATAATCCTTTTCATGGAAAGGTGCATCGATTGTTCTGATCTTGTATCGGTCGAAAGTGAGTAGTAAGATTTGTGCCGTTAGCTGATGGTGTTTGGGCTTGAATGCTAACGCAACATCGATTTCTTATGTTCGCATACAACGAAGAACAGACGCATACCGCCGGTCGTTTATTACTTTGCAGGCAATATGGCGGCAGAGTGCTTTGTTGCTAAGTGACAATATGATGGGTGGTTGTTCAGGATGAGTTGCAGGCCTTGCTTGGCGACAGTAATACAAGGGTAGCGCTTAGACTCAAGGCCAGGAGAATAACCGGCAATGAATAGGTAGGATTAGGCCTTTTATCGTGCTTAAGCTAACAAGCCCTGATTCTGTTTTTACGCTTTTACACGTAGGGATGATGGATTACAGGGCTTAACGCGGTGTTTATTGTTTACTGGCTTTCTTAGCCTTTTTTTCAATACGCTTTTCTTTCAAGGTTTTTTCAGATTTCTTTTTAACGGCTTTCTTTGCATCTTGACCTTTGGACATGATCGTCTCCACGCTGGTAGTTAGTTGTTAGACGCCCTTAACCCGATGGTATCTGGCGTTTGACACCTTTAGCAGCAGGAAATTACGCCGCCAAAGGTGTTATATGCCGTAGCCTATAGAGGGACTACCTTGTTAGCACAGGGGCCTTTCTGGCCTTGGCCAACTTCAAACTCAACGGCCTGACCATCATTCAACGTAGCATATCCACCGCCCGCTTGAATTTCGGAGTGATGAACAAACAAATCATTGCCGCCATCTTCAGGTGTGATGAAGCCGAAGCCTTTGTCGGCATTGAACCATTTAACGGTACCTTTACTCATTTTCTTTACTCTTGATTGTTGGTGAAGTTTGAAGACTATACCTGAATTCACGCCTTGGAACATTAAGCTTGAACTAGCGCTTTGCGAGCAGTTGAGTCAGGCCTTGATGGTTATTAGATGCTTGATTGCAAGACTTCGTATCTGCCCTCGTTGTTTGGCAGTTCCTGAGTCATAAATCAAAGACTTGACCTCATTTGTGTACTTGATGTTTTTATTAGCACTAGCTCTGGTTGCTCTCATTGTTTGTGATATGCATAGGTATCGAACGATTTCCACCTAATACTTCTATGAGGCCTCTGCGTAGAGCTGCGTTCTCTTCTTCAGTTTCACCATGCACTCGTGGCGAATAAGATGAGTTCTTTATATGGGTTTTATCAAAGTCATAATTAAGAACTTTTGCCATTTTGTGTAAAAGTTCTACCAGAAGGTCAACACGTTTTACTCCCCATTGCTCGATTGGAATACTGGTATTGTTGAGCAAGTCCAAATACTCCTTCCACGCCTCTATAACTGCTTTCTCTTTTTTATTGCTTAGGTCAAATTCTAAGTCAATTCTATTTAAAGCTTCGACATGAGGCCAAGAAATAGTATACGCACGAGTAGCCATCAAGGTTTTAAATACATCAACCTTCCGTTCTCTAATTTCTTTTTGATTATCAAGGTGACGAGTCAATCGAACAGCGACAACTGGGCCTGATAGAACCGCTAAAATCATAAGCCAGTCGGCTATGGTCATGTATTTTTCCTTTTAAGTGCTAGCGCCTACATCAGCTGTTGCCGAAAACACGGGGTCCGGTCTTGCAATGCCGCATAACCACAAACCCCATCCGAGCTCTAATCCCAGCTCAAAGCCCCACCCGTTTGATACTCCGTAACCCGAGTCTCAAAAAAGTTTTTCTCTTTCCGCAAATCCATCATTTCCGACATCCACGGGAAGGGGTTCTGCGCACCGGGGTATTGCTCGGCCAGCCCCAGCTGATTCAAACGACGGTTGGCAATAAAGTGTAAATACTCTTCCATCATTGCGGCATTCATGCCGAGTACGCCGCGGGGCATGGTGTCGCGGGCGTAGGCGATTTCCAGCTCGGT
>QNFO01000334.1 GCA_003646355.1 Gammaproteobacteria bacterium | reverse complement strand
CCTGTGTTGAATTCTCTATTCGCGGTGATGGCCGCGATATGGTCGAGTACCGTAAATCTTTACTTGAGCTGGCGGGGCAGCTGAATGTCGATATCGCCTATCAGGAAGACAGCGTATTTCGCCGTCATCGCCGCCTGGTGGTTTTCGATATGGATTCAACCCTTATTGATGCCGAGGTAATTGATGAGCTGGCGATTGAAGCGGGTGTTGGTGAAGCCGTGTCGGGCATTACCGCGCGGGCGATGGCCGGTGAAATTGATTTTCAAACCAGCTTTAAAGAGCGAGTGGGCTTGTTAAAGGGGCTCGATGCCAATGTGCTCGACAAAGTGGCAGCGCGTTTGCAACTGACCGAAGGCGCGGAATATTTAATCAGCACCCTGAAATCCCTGGGTTATAAAACCGCGATTTTATCAGGCGGCTTTACCTATTTTGCCGAGGGTATTCGCGAGCGTTTGGGCATCGACTATATGTACGCTAATGAGCTGGATATAAAGGACGGCGTGGTGAGTGGTGAGGTGAGCGAACAGATTGTCGATGGCCCACGCAAGGCCGAGCTACTTCGGCAGTTGGCAGACGCGGAAGATATCTGCCTCGAACAAACCGTAGCCGTGGGTGATGGCGCCAATGACCTGCCGATGCTGGGTATCGCCGGGCTGGGCATTGCCTTTCGCGCCAAGCCACTGGTTAAAGCCAATGCCAAACAGGCGATCTCAAATATCGGCCTCGATGGGGTGTTGTATTTAATGGGTATTCGCGATCGAGAGGCTATGTCGGGGCAAAAATAATACCGGGCTACTTTGTCTTTATGCCGAACAGGGTCTTTATGCTGAGCACGGCTTATAAGCTTGACAGAACCTGCGACAAAAAATAGTCTGGCACATAATAATAATCGTCCCGGAATATTCTCGGGCGTTAAACACGGAGCAATACCATGAAAGCAGCGGTACTCGAAGCCTTTAGAACCCCGATGAAAATGCACAACAACTGGCCTGATCCCAAGTGTGGGCCGGACGATGCGATTATTAAGGTGGCGGCCAATGGCGTTTGCCGCAGTGACTGCCACGTCTGTGATGGTGACTGGGAATGGATTGGCCTGCAGCCTGAATTGCCCCATGTTATTGGCCATGAGTTCTGCGGTGTGGTTGAAGAAGTAGGCGCCAATGTAAAGGCCTACAAAGTTGGAGACAGAGTGGTTTGTCCCTTTATTTTTGGCTGCGGAAATTGTTCTTTTTGCCATTCCGGCCACCAGAATGTTTGTATTAATGCTGACCTTGCGGGCTTTGGTTGCTCGGGTGGTTACGGCGAATATGCTCAGGTTGCCCGCGCTGACCTCAACCTGGTACCGCTGGACGAGTCTATTGACTTCGTAGAAGCCGCCAGCATGGGTTGTCGTTTTATGACATCCTTTCACGGTATTGTTGACCAGGCAAAAGTCGGTGCCGGCGACTGGGTGGCGATCCACGGTTGTGGCGGTATCGGTCTTGCGGCGACACAAATTGCCAATGCCCTCGGCGCCAATGTTGTCGCTGTCGATATTAATGACAAGAACCTGGAAATGGCCAAGAAGATGGGTGCCGTTGCTACGGTTAATGCTTCCAGCGGTAATGTCGGTGAAGCTGTTGTCGAGATCACCGGGGGTGGTGCGCATATCTCGGTTGATGCACTCGGTATTGCCACAACTTGTCTGAACTCAATCATGAGCTTGCGCTCGCGTGGTCGACACCTGCAAATTGGTCTGACCACACAGGCAGAGAAAGGCTTTATATCTCTGCCCATCGACGTCATGGTCGCCCGTGAAATTGAATTTATCGGCACCATTGGCATGCAGCCCCAGCGCTATTCAGCGATGTTGAATATGGTGACATCCGGTAAATTAACGCCCGGAGCGATGGTGACCAGTGTGATTCCCGTTGAAGAGGCCGCCGCCGTAATTGAGTCTATGCACGGTTTTGGTAATGTCGGTACGACGGTTGTTAAGTGGTAAGTTAATCACTGAGTTTAAAAAAAGCCGCATTCTTAAGAACGCGGCTTTTTTTTGAAGTTTTTTTGGTCATAGCGATGGTTATTAAATATGTCACATAAAATATAACTTCAATGACCGGGGGGGGTTATTGGTTTTAGCCTTTTTTATTGAGCGGGCCATTGAACCGGTCACTGAAGCCTGCTGGCCTGGCGCCACTTGTTTGCCTTTGTCAAAAAGCAGTACCAGTGGGTCAATGATTTTGGGCTGAGCAGGCTTGCCGCAATAGAATACTGATTTCATATGAGTGACTATAGAAGCAATTATAATTAGCAAATTCAGGAGGGTTAGATTCGAATGTCTCATACAAGCCCGGTAGCCATTGCCGCCGTATCCGAAATGAAGCCTGGCCGTTTCCCCGACATGGATGGCTATGACCTTTACATCGAAGTCATCCGCCAGTTTCTTGCTGAGTGGTCGCTCAAGCCCACTGATATTCAAGGCCTGCTAGCGTGCCCCTCGGGCATGGCGGGCGGTGGTAGTAATGATATTTTTGTCCACGAACAGCTCTACGAAGAGATGGGCATTAAGCCACTATTTGCCGATACCATGAATGCCGGTGGTTCCACCTATGGCTTGATGGTGCAGCGGGCGGTACTGGCGATTCAGCAAGGCAAGGTTGAAAGCGTACTGTGCGTAGGCGCGGGCAAGTTCCCCAAGGTGAGCACCGGAGGTGCTGAATCCATGGCGCGCATGGTCAGTCATGAAATTTATGAATTCCCCTACGGCACCTTTATTCCAGCCTTATATGCTCAGGTCGCGACGCGTCATATGCACGAGTACGGCACCACTGTTGAGCAATTGGCTG
>QNFO01000333.1 GCA_003646355.1 Gammaproteobacteria bacterium | reverse complement strand
TCTATCTGAATTAAGGGTTTAATAAAGCGATAAACAAAGCGGTCGGTTTTTCGGCGGATCACTTTATTAAAGACACTGAGCGTTCGCGTGTCATCGGGGTTACGCAACACCTCAGATGCACCGCCAAAAACAAAGCCCGCACTTTCAACATCCTGTTTGGCAAATACCTCATCAATGCGATGCAAGCTCTGCGCGGCGCTCATGCCTGTATCGGCAATGGCAGAGTGATCGATGACAATAAGTAAACCACCGGGCTTTAAACTGCCATGAATTTGGCGAAAGAAATTATCTCTATCAACCTCTGGCCAATAATCGGCGGTAAAATAAATATCGTGGTAGACCAAAGCCATCAACACCACATCCAGTGACGCCTCTTCAAGTCCGAGATTATTAATTTCAGTAATGACACGACGAACATTTGGCAGGCGATTGTCTTTAAAACGATTAGCGGCTTCTTCGCCGGTCATACCTTCATAAGCGGCATTGGTGTGTGAAATCACCTGTCCACCGGGACTAACTGCGTAGGACAGCATTTCAGTGTAATAGCCACCCCCGGCAAATAGATCGAGCACCTTCATGCCGGGTTTAAGCCCAATAAAATTTAATACAACATTAGGCTTACTGGTTTTGTCCCGTTCACGATCCGCCAAGCTACGGGCAGGATTATTGACAGCATCAAAGGGTGCGGCATAAATAAGGCCGCTTGTTGTCAGGCCGCATAACATCAAACTTAGCATTCCAATTATTTTTAACATTCTGTTTCTCCAGAATTATTTTTTAAACCCACTCCCTGAAAGTACTATTACTAAGCACTACCCTTTAATATGCAGCGACCTATTCACAAAGCGTCAGCCCGTTCTCTCACTCTATTACTGACACCTCGCCCCAAGCGTGAAAAATCATCTGCAATCACAATCAGTGCCGGCACTAAAAAGATAATCACAATACTGGCATAGAGAATACCAAAGGCGATACTTACCGCCATGGGGATTAAAAACCGCGCTTGCAGGCTGGTCTCCATGAGCATGGGCAACAGACCAAAACTGGTGGTCATGGTGGTTAATAAAATAGGCCGAAAGCGTCGCGCCACTGCTTCCACCAGGGCTTCGGGAATTTTGTTCTGCCCTTTTTTACGCAGGTGGTTGTAGTAGTCGACCAACACCACGGAGTCATTTATTACCACCCCCGACAGGGCGACCATACCGAAGAGGGAGATAAAGGAAATATCAAAACCCAATAATAAGTGACCCAGCAGCGAGCCAACAAAACCAAAGGGAATGGCGCTGAGAATAATCAACGGTTGAATATAGCTGCGCAGTAGGGAGGCGAGCATCACGAACATAACCATTAGGGCGATAAGAAAATTGCCCTTTAACGAGGCCATGTCGTCGCGCTGGTCGCGGCTGGCACCGGAGAAGTCGTAACTCAACTCGGGGAAAACGGTGAGCAATTGTGGCAGCACATCTTTTTGCAGGGCGGCCATGACATCATCCGGGGTGGTGATGTTTTCTTCCACATTGGCAGTGACGGTGACGATCCGCCGACCATCGACCCGCTCGATGCGCGAGTAGCCACGCTCTTCACGAATAACGACCGCAGTGCGCAGGTCCATCTCGTCGCCATTGGGCAGGCGCAGTCGCGCATTGTAGAGGTCACTTAAAGTACGCCGTTCGGCATGGGGGTAGCGCACCATGACTTTCAGCTCATTGCGAGCCCGTTGAATACGATGAATTTCAGCGCCGTAAAAGGCGCGGCGCAATTGGCGGCCGATATCGGCGGGGGTCAGTCCGGCTGAGAGTCCAGCCCGGGTCAGTTCAAACACATATTCTCGCTTACCCAACTCGAAGCTATCTTCGACTTCACTCACACCTTCAACAGCGGCCAGCCCGTGCTTCAACTGCTGCGCCGCTGCGGCCAGGGTTTTTTCATCGCGGTGAATCAGCTCCAGACCAATGTCGTCACCCATGTGTACCAAATTACTGCGGAACACCAAACTTTCAACGCCGGGGATGGCCGGTGCTCGCTCGCGCCAGCGGCGCCCCAGTTCGCCCGATGAAATAGGCCGCTGGTCACCCGGCACCAGCTCCATACGAATTTGCGCCAGGTTTTCTGAATTAACAGCTGCACTAGAGGCACCCGGCCCGCTGCGGTCAGACCCCAGGCTACCGACAGTAAAAGAGATAGCCTCAACCAGCGGTGGCGATTTGCCGTCCTCTGCATATTCGGCATCAACCTCAGCGGCAATCGCTTCGCCCGCTTTGAGTATTTGCTCGGCATAGTTGTAAGTAATTTCAAAGGGTGTGCCGGTGGGCATTTTAAGACTGACAGTAATATGGTCACTGTCAATCTGCGGGAAGAAGACAAAGCGCACAAAGCCGCCCTGAAAAATACCGACACTAATAATGATGGAGCCGCAGGCCAGGGCGAGGGTCGCATAGCGATAGGCAAGGCCCAACTTAATAGCGGGAATAATACGCCGCTGCACAAAGCTATCGAGCCCGGCCTGAGTACGGTCGCGCACCTTCGCCAGCAGGCCTCGACTCCAGGTGGAGGTATTAGCCAGGTGGGCGGGCAGTATATAAAAGGCTTCAATCAACGAGATACTGAGAATGGCGATAACCACCAGGGGCACTGGGCGCATTACCTGGGCCAGGGTGCCGGTGGACATTAACAGCGGCGCAAAGGCGGCAATAGTGGTGAGCACGCCGATGGTGACGGGGGCTTTCACCAGATGCACGCCGCGCAGTACGGCTGTGGGGTCACCGGGGTGCATTTGCTGCTCGTGAAAGATGCTTTCGCCGGTGACGATGGCGTCATCAACCACGATGCC
>QNFO01000332.1 GCA_003646355.1 Gammaproteobacteria bacterium | reverse complement strand
TTACCAGGGCGTTGGCTTTATTCATATTTGACGCCAACTCTATACCACGTTCACCCTCAGGGTTTGAAAGCTGGGCAGCCATTGCGCGATCGTCTTGAACACTCTTTTCATCTGTACTCATCGTTTACCTTCCCTAAAATTTAAAGCTGTTTTTGACAGCATCCAGAGGCAGAAAATAGCTGGGCCTATTACCCAACAGAACTCCGTCACTATCGCACTTCAATAACACGATTAATTTTGTATCGCTTCAATAACAAAAATCAGTTTTGCCACACTCTGGCTTATAACGATTTATCAATTGCCTGTGCATGAACAATAAAACGATGCTTTGAATTAGCGCCAGAACTATTAAATGGCCAGCACGTAACAAGCATCAAATTTCTAACGTTGTTATTGGGAGCTATCAGAACATCTTCATTGACTACCTGCATACCGCTAACACGATAAACTGTGTGCTGCCCCTCCCAGTTTTGTACAATTATCGTGTCATCAAGCGCTAAATACTGCAGAAACCGAAAATGGGTGTCGCGATGACCGGAAATAACCACCACTCCGTCGGCTCCCGGTTGCGCACTCACCGAGGTATGCCCCGGCCCAAAAGCCAGGGCCTGACCACTGTCACCCGCTAATACGATTTGTGTAATGCCTTGAGAGGGGATTTCCATTCGAGCAAGCGGCCAGGTGTCTGCCCAGAACCAGGGTTTATATTGACTCCCGCTCACCAGACTCTGCTGCCAGGCCCTATTGATTAAATATTGGCCGAGCTCGGCTTTAAGATAAATATAACTGCCCTTCATCCACAAACTCGTGCCGACAAGTAACAATGCCAGGCCGAGGTATTTCAGCCAAACCCCAGCCCGACCCTGTTGCAGGTCGCTCACCCCATCTGTTTCATTAATCAACATAAATCAAACTGTGCGCTTTGTTTGAAGCTTGCAGCGTCGTGATAGCCATAGAAAATACAGTCCCAGCAGTAAGACCCCACGCCCGGTCCAGGTGAAGACATCCATTCCTGTCGCCGTTCGCGCCAGACCAAATTGAGTACCCTTTGGCACATTATTTTTTATAGCATGCTTTTGAAGCGCTTCAACTTCAGCTCTGACAGGTGTTTTGTCCACCGCCACCAAACTGGTAAAGGCTGTGACCAAATGGTGATTCAATGCAATATCGACTACTTGATGACGCAGAGCTTGTCGGCTCTCTTCATCACGCTGCATCGCTCTTTCATCCAAAATAGACTCAATCTTTTTCCGCGCCCAGGCAACGTGAATACCACCGCGTTCTGAGGCAGGGGCCAATGGCACCACCTGCTGCCATGTCTTACCCTGCCGTTGCCCTCGTAATATTATTTGCGCCGGTAAATTATCTGCTCTAATGGCCACGACGAGGGGTTCCCCAGCATAGAGGTCCGGAATTAAAGCCGGGCTGATGTCAATATTTTGACCGGCTAATTGCAGCTCAATGTCAGTCATTACCGGTGCGTCAATACGTTCAAATAGCTGGGTTATTTTTTTCTCCACTTCATTGATTTTACCGATATGTACAAATGTCCCCCGCCCCATTTTCGCGGCCTTGCGCATAAAGTAGCGATTGGGTGCAGAACCAATACCCACCGTAAATAAACGGCTATTGCCGAGCCGAGTTTTTATAGCGGCAAATAATTGTGCTTCGTTGCTAATAGCGCCATCGGTGAGAAACAAGACCTGTCGCAAACGTCCATCGCGGTTGTTATCGGCACAAGGGCCACATAAAGCCAGATCAAGTGCCTTGCGCATTTCAGTGCCACCACGGGCTTCCAGATCTTTCACGAATCGCCTGGCGAGAGCGATATTGCCTTGGCTAGCTTCGCGCTCAGCGTCGAATAAAGACCAGGTCTCAGAATTAAATTCAATAATATTAAAACGGTCCTCTCTATCCAGCCGTTCAATAGCCCATAGCAGAGCCCGCTTTGCCTGGCGTAGAGATTCCCCGCCCATCGATCCCGAGGTATCAATCACATAAACGATGTCCCGAGCTTGTCGATATTCTTCAAGCTTTACCTGTGGCGGCATCACTTGCAGCAGGGCATATTCGTGCCCGGCAAAAGCCTGGGTGAAAACGTGAGTCTGGGGCACGGCCAACTCTCGCCCCTGCCACTCAACGACAAAATCGGCATTAGCATTGTGTGCTTGTGGATCGAGCCGCAACTGCCAGTGACTGTCATCAACACGGGTTTTACTCACCGCGTGGTAGCGACTTTCCACCTCATCAAGTTCAAAACCCGCCTGTAAATCAAGCCAAATTTCCGTGGCATTATTATTTTCACCGGCCAATGCGGTAGCAAGCTGAGTAAGCGGCTTATCATTTTTTACTGAATCCGTTTCGACGAAGCTATTCCTCGGCGTGTAACGTGGCGTAATACTCATGGGGTAGTGCAAGCTGTACCGCGTACCTCGGCGTATGACTTGCTGTTGATATTCAAGTACCACTGTCAGCTCTTCGCCGGGTGGCACATTGGCCACGTTAGTGCTGAATAGATTAGGCCGGTGTTGTTCAACGAGGGCTGCATGTTGTCCTGCCTGCCGGGCCTGCTGATAAGTTTTTTGCGCCGCCTGGCGCTCCTGTATCTCCCCTTCAATAATTCGCTCGCCAATGTGCATTTGCAGCTGGTCGACAGCACTATCCGGGGGTAGCGGAAAGGTATAAACCGCTTCGGCCCAGGCATCAGAGGGATTACTGAAAGTTTGCGCTACCCTCACCCGCGCAATGGGCCCAGTAATATGAATATCAACTTTGCTGTGCAGTTGCGGCGCGATCACCTCTTCCCGACCATCGCTAAAGTTAAGCGCTA
>QNFO01000331.1 GCA_003646355.1 Gammaproteobacteria bacterium | reverse complement strand
GACCACCAACATTAAATTGATAGTTCGGTGCATGCGCTTGTTCGCGACCACTTTTGTCGATCAAACCGCTATCGCCTTTGACAATAAAATTATCGATTTCCGTATCGAGCCAGGCCAGATTGGCAAACAGTTCAAGGCGAGAACTGAGCTGCCACAGGGCCTCAAATTCCAGCCCCATATTTTCGCCGCTGGCGGCATTGTCAATATAATCAACAAAGGTAGGGCCCTCGTTATACCAGCCTTTCAATTGCATATCGTCGCGGTCCATAAAAAAGGCCGCCACGCGCAATTGCAGGCTGTCATCCAGATACGAACCCTTTAAGCCAAGCTCATAATTGATCAAGGTTTCGGTATCGAACTCCAAACGCTCGTTAAGGAAAGCAATGACCGAGGGTGCGAAACCATTACTGGCCGCCCGGCCCACCGCCTCACCATTCACGCCCCCCGCTTTATAACCTCGCGATACCAAGCCGTAGATTAGAGTGTTGTGATCGAGGCTGTATTCAAGGCTAATTTGCCCACCCCAAAGGTCTTCATCCGGCGAAGCCTTCACGGCACGATTATCACTATAGTCCGCCTCAAAACGCTCCCAGCGGCCACCCACGGTGAGGGTCAAACGTTCACTCAAAGGCCTGGACAATTGTCCGTAGAGGGCGATGTTTTCAGTCTCGTAGCGGCTATCAAACTCTGCGGGGCTATAAAGTGCCCAATCGAAAAATTCCCGCGTTAGGTCTTCATCTTTCTGGTCGTAATAAACACCCGCTACCCAATCGGTATGGCCCGCCAACTGACCGACTTCCGTTGAGGTAAAGCGCATTTCAAAACGACTGGCTTCGCGGTCGCGGCGATAATTGTCGGTGGAGGAATACTCCCAACCATCGCAGGGCGTACCGGCGCAAAGGCCGTTGTAGCTCCAGTCTTCGTCATAACCGTATTCGAGGTTGGAGTCAGACCAGCTTACGATTGTTTTAAGCGTGAAAGCACGATGTCCCGTCCAGGTGCTCGCCAGTGCAAAAGCGATTGTTTCCTGCCTGTCATGACCGGGCTGATCGGACAAGGTATGGCGAGTATTGTCGAGAGAAAAGGCATCGTAGCCGTTGTCGATATCGACATAAAAGCCGGTGATATCAATACTCAATTCATCACTGGCCAGCCAGCGCAATTTGCCTCGGGTGCTCAGCTCATCAATATTATTGGTGTTGTCCCGGTCGAGGAAGTCGTTATCAATATAGCCATCACTGCGCTTTTGCTGCACGGCTAATCGACCCAGCAAACCCCCGCCCAGCGGCCCACTGACTACCGTGCCCATATTCCAGCTGTCATAGTTGCCGTAACCCGAACTGACGAGAGCTTCAAACTCTTCTGTCGGATCATTGGAGCGAATATTCACCATGCCCGCCAAGGCATTAGCACCAAAGCGCGTACCCTGAGGGCCGCGCAAAATCTCTACCTGACGCACGTCAAACAAAGTGGCAGCATTGCCCAGGCCACTGACGTCAATATCGTCGATCAACATGCCAACCGAGGGGTTCACCGGATCGACAAACTGGCTGCGCTCACCAATGCCGCGAATTTGCAGATAGCGCCCCCGCGATGCACCGCTGGCAAAGTTGACATTGGGCGCGGCATTGAGAATATCTTGCAGATGGCCGGCACCGCGTTCGGCGATGACCTGCTGGTCGAGCACGGTCAAACTGGCGGGTACGGTGAGAATATCGAGTTCGCGAAAGGTCGCGGTGACGACGACTTCTTGTAGTGAACTGGCATTAACATCATCAGCAACGACTGATAGAGAATTAAAGCTAATGAAACTTAGAGAGGTGACCAAAAGGCCTGTAAAACAAGAGTTTTTCATGGGAGTCTCCAAACAAATAAAAACAGGAGACCCGGAAGAGGTGCGTAAAGAGGCAAGATTATGACAATCCTATTCCTACGCCGGCACTACCCGGATCAGGTTCAAGGGTTCATCAATTCCTTCACATCGCTGTTGCAGACTTGCTGTCTCAGGCCGTAGCCACCCCTTAGGAGTTCGCAGTGGTATTTGCGAGGCGCGTATTCTAAACGAGTTTGCCAATAGCGCAACGGGCAAATTTGTCGACCAATCTAAGCTTATCGCCGTTTGACCATTGGCAATGGAAAATACTCGCCGGTATAATCGCGCTCACTTGGCCCAGGCCATGGGCTTTACCCACCAAAAAGCCTGCATTAAAAGTACCCACGGAAAGGCTATTGTTAACAGGCCTTGGCAACCCACGTTTTAATCAATAGAAACAACCAACAGAAGGCATCGCACATGAGCTACAACAGTATCCCCGCTGGTAAAGACCTACCCAACGATATCAACGTCGTCATTGAAATCCCCGCCAATCACGCGCCGATCAAATACGAAGTTGAAAAAGACTGCGACGCATTGTTTGTCGATCGTTTTGTTGCCACGCCTATGTTTTACCCTGCCAACTACGGTTACATCCCCCAGACTCTGTCTGAAGATGGCGATGCCCTTGACGTACTCGTGGTAACACCCTACCCCGTCGTACCCGGTGCTGTAATTCGCAGCCGCGCCGTTGGCGTACTCAACATGACCGACGAGTCGGGTGTTGATGCCAAGCTGATTGCCGTACCCCACAGCAAGCTGACGACTATCTACAACGACATTGAAGAAGCAACCGATCTGCCCGAGCTGCTGCTGAAGCAGATTGAGCACTACTTTGAGAACTACAAAGATCTCGAAGCTGGCAAGTGGGTAAAAATTAGCGGCTGGGGCACAAAAGCTGATGCACACGCTGAAATTTTGTCTTCACGCGAGCGCTATGTAAAAGACGAAGCCTAAATTTTT
>QNFO01000330.1 GCA_003646355.1 Gammaproteobacteria bacterium | reverse complement strand
AGTGGGGTTTGATTCTCTTTTCCAGTCTTTCCCAGGGGATCAGCTGTTCCATTTGCACCAGGAATTTTTCTCGCCGCGTGGTGCGGCGTTTCTGGGTATATTCGGCTTCGGCAAAGCTGATTTGATCCATGTTCTTGTCCCCGAGAAGAGTGAATCTATTTTAATGGATTGTAGGGACTTATTCAGAGGTTCTTTATGTGTTTTTTGCCTTGAGTATTTTAATCTCTTTAGCCAGCTTTGAAAGTTTTATTGCCTCGAAATTTGCGATGGCCGCGCCTATGGCAAGCAATGAATAATTGAATGAAGGATTATTTAATAGCGGATGAAATGCATCACCTTTAGCGCCCCATAAACCATAGATTGAAAGGCCTAACATTATTACGCCAGGTGAATAGAGCAACTGTGTTTTCATAATTTCATTGTTTATTTCTTTTATTCGATCTTCCATAATCACAAAACCCTTATTGACACATAACACTTGTATACTGCGCATGCGCACTTTGCCGAATCTGACATTCTAAAAAAACCCGCAAGCCATTGATTTAAAAAGACAATATAGAACAAGACAAACTCCCTGCCGCCCTAACCGCGCACTCAGTAGAATAATATCACGCTCTATTTCTGGCACAACGCCAATACACTGTCTATACAGACAAACAAAGTATTTATAGTTAAGTTATGCCAAGCCCATTTATCGAGAGTATTCGCGCCAATATGCGTTTGCGCGGCTACAGTTTACGTCCTGAGAAGCCTTTTCTTTATTGGATCCGCCGTTTCATCCATTTCAACAACATAAACCACCCCGGTCAAATAGGCGCCCTGAAGTCAAAGTCTTTCTCATCGGGTTAGCGGTGGTGCAACACGTCGCGGTCAGCACACAGAAGGTGACGCTCAAAGCTGTGGTTTCCCCCGATTACAAAGCACTCGATCGGCCCTTGGGCTAACTCGGTTTCTCACTGACCAGCAAGCAGCCCAGTCAGTTTATTTGTCTTTATAGTCTTCAATCATTGTTTTGCACAAGAAGCCATTGATATCTTTTGCACAGGGCTTTACTACATAGCCATGGCACATTTCTGGTACGGGCTGCAGCATCATTTTTATAATATCTTGCTCTACGCCGGGGTTATCATTAATCAAGCCGTGCGTCATATCGCGAATACAACCGGCATAAGTAGCTTGTATCGTTGCATCATTTGAGACATTTGCAACAGTGAGCTGGGGCATTTGCTGAGGGGTATTATCGCTGCAGGCCGTGAGTAGTGCGAATAAGAACAGGGATGAAAAGGTGCTGATTTTAAACATTCTATTAATCCATTAAATAATGAGGGCAAATTTTACGCCTGCAATAGTACCCTTTCTCCGTCTGTGCTCAAGGTTACATCTGCACGCACGTGACCGACAACACAGGCATCTTTGTATCCCGCCTTATGTAAGGATTGGAGGCAGCTTTCGACCTCACCCTCTGCGACACTCGCCAAAAGACCACCGGAAGTTTGCGGATCGAATAACAGGGGATAAACAGGGTGGCCATGCCACTGCTCATCGTTATGAATAGCCCTACGTGCGCGGCCATTTTGTGGCTGTAAGCTGCTGCTGATTCCCTGTGCAAAGCATTCCAGCGCGCCGTCGAGACACGGCAACTGGCCAAGGTTGATACTAGCGCCAAGCCCCGCTGGTTTTAGCATTTCCAGTAGATGCCCTAACAAACCGAAGCCGGTAATATCAGTACAGGCACTGGCTTTGTGGCGATAAAATATTTCACCCGCCTGTCGATTCGACAACTGCATACCGACGATGGCCTGGCTAATCCACTCACCCTTTGCCGCTAGCTGGGCGTGGGCGGCAAACAGGGTGCCGGTGCCAAGAGGCTGGGTGAGAATTAATTGATGGCCAACTTTTGCCTGACTTTTTTGTAATAACTCTTCGGCTTTGCAGGTGCCATTAACCGAAAAACCCAAACTCAGTTCGGCCCCCTCACTGGTATGGCCGCCGATTAAAGCGCAGTTGTTTTGATTGAGCACAGCCAGGGCGCCACTCATTATTTGTAATAGATCGCGCTCAACGATGGCTTCAGCCCCATAGGGTAGTGTGGCAATGGCCAGGGCGCTGTGGGGCCGTGCATTCATGGCAAACAAATCACTCAAGGCATGCTCGGCAGAAATTTGACCAAGCACGTAGGGGTCGTCAAGCAGAGCACGAAAAACATCGACGCTTTGAACTAATACCTCCCCGGCAGGGATAGCTATGGCACTGGCATCATCCGAGCTATTTAAGCCCAGTACCACACCCTCGTGTTCGACCGGCGCTAGTCGCTGCATCACTCGATTTAGCACCGATGCACCGACTTTGGCACCGCAACCGCCACAGCGCATGGCTGCACTATTATCATCCTGCTTTTCACCGCTAATAAGGTCAGACACCGATGGCATAGCACCGCCCTCCTCTGCCATCTGTAAGTCACTAAACATGCTCATAAAGCGGCGATCAATGCGATCTTTCAAGCGCCATACCCACTTGCCACTAAAGCTGGGCATGAGGCTACCCGACTTACAGGCTAGCGCGTATTGCTCACCACAGGCCAGTAAACTGAGGAAGGTCTTTTGCGGGCGAAAGACTGTCAGTGATTGCTTGAGAAGAGCCTTGCGCAAATTATTAAACAACACTGGTCCCTGTCGCACGGCGAACACTCCAGCCCGTGGCCGGGAATAGTTCTTCTGCTGGGCAATGTCTCCAGCGGCAAAAACAAAGTCGTGACTTGTCGACTGTAGATATTGGTTAACGCTGATGAAACCCTGTTGATCAAGTGCTAAATCTGTCTGGCTTAACCAGGTAGCGGCACTGGCATT
>QNFO01000329.1 GCA_003646355.1 Gammaproteobacteria bacterium | reverse complement strand
GTTCACTTTATGGTTCCCCACACAGGTGTCAACAAGAATTGTATGGTGGCGGGTTTTTAGCACGAAGGTATGAATACTGAGCAACATGTTTCTTTCAGGATCAAGAAAATGAGGTTGTAGCCAATTAAGATGAGGGTCAAATGCACTACGATCTTTGTCGACGTAAAGGAATTTAGGGCTAAAAATATCAATGGTATCGACAACCTTAACAACCTCGATATCACCGATCTGAAATAGTTGTCGATGGGCCATTTTTTTACTCGCCGTCATTATTTGCTCCGACTAATTTTTAGTTTTGTTATAATTATAAATCGTACCTGAGTACAAGCAATAAGTGCAATGCTCAGCCCATAATGCACCTCGTAAGCTAATATCCACTTGAGTAGCTTACGAGGCATTTAATTTATCTTTTCCTACTGTACGTACCTCCGCACAAATTAAGCCTATTTACATGCCGGTAATTTACCTGTTTCGCTATTTCAGTATTCAGTTACTTCGCTTTTTTTTATTTAGTCCCTGGAACTTACAACCCTGGTCTCTTGCATTAGCCCGCCAATACGATAATGATTTGATCGTATTCCACGAATGTTTATTATTTAAAATAGACCACATTCTAGAGGAACGATTACTCTACTCGTAGGCATTACGAACATCATCCAGTAACTTACACTTCTATTCACAGTATTAGATTGGCATAGATTTCAAGCCAATCAGTTGCTCTGGGTGGGCTTCAACTTCGCCATAAAAGGTCGTTCGCTGTCGCGCCGGGCGGCCAATACCTTGCAGCAAAGCGGCCATCGTCTCGACCGTCATTTCTTCGCCGTGGGTGGCCCCGGCGGCGCGGGAGATACTCTCGTTCATCAGCGTGCCACCCATATCGTTGGCACCGGCATTGAGACAGGCGACTACGCCCTGCTCGCCCATTTTCACCCACGAGACCTTAATATTGTCGATCAGCGTGTGGAAGACTAACCGCGATACGGCGTGCATTAATACTGACTCGCGCATTGTCGGCCCCTGTCGCGACAGGCCACGGCGATACATCGGTGCTTCCATGGGCACAAAAGGCAGGGGCACAAACTCGGTAATGCCCCCTGTTCTTTGCTGTAAGTCGCGCAGGTGCAAAAGGTGTCGCGCCCAATGTAGCGGCCGGTCGACATGGCCAAACATAATCGTCGCAGTCGAGCGAATACCCACTTTGTGCGCAGTCTCAATCACATTCAGCCACTGCTGGGTGTTGATTTTGTCGGGGCAAATAATGGCCCGTACTTCGTCGTCGAGGATTTCAGCCGCCGTACCGGGCAAGCTGTTTAGCCCCGCCGCTTTGAGTCGGTATAAATAATCTTCAATACTGAGGCCCAGAGTCTCGGCACCCTGGCTCACTTCAAGGGCCGAAAAGGCATGAATATGCATGTCAGGCAGGGCCTGGCGAATATCGCGGCAAATTTCCAGATAGGTATCACCCGTATAGCTGGGGTGAATGCCGCCCTGCAAACAGACCTCGGTCGCACCTTTTTGCCAGGCTTCTAAAGCGCGCTGGGTGACCTCTGCACTGTCGAGCACATAGGCTTTACCGCGCAGGGCCTCGGTGGTTTTACCCTTGGAAAAAGCACAAAAGGTGCAGGACAAATAACAGACATTGGTGTAATTAATATTGCGATTAATCGCGTAAGTCACCGTGTCGCCAACCACCTCGCAGCGCAGGCCATCGGCCGCTTCACAGATAGCCTGGTAATCACTACCCCGCGCCTGAAACAGTTGCACGATGGCATTTTCATCAAGTCGTTCACCGCGCAGGGCGCGAGTAATTAAGGCCTGAATGCCGGCCGACGACGAGGTGATGGCGGGTGCGGTAAAAGACCAGCCCTCCCGCTCGACATACCTTGGCGGCGCTTCAGCACTGCCCGGTGTCCAGCTCTCGCGGCGCGCATAGCCATCGCTGTCCATGCGTTTAATCAGCGCGGTCGCCATAGCGGGCACCTGCCAGCGTTTTGAGTCGTGGGCAAAACGGGGATAGACCGGCAAACGCTCGACCAACAACTTATTGCTGGTGGCTGTTAGCTGAGCGAGATTTTCCAGGCCCGGCCAGGGTTTTTCGGGATTCACAAAATCGGGGGTTACGGGTGACACACCGCCCCAGTCGTTAATACCCGCATCAATCAGCTGCGCCAACACGCCCTCATTTAAATTGGGCGGGGTTTGCAGGTTCATCGCGCCACCAAAAATAATGCGCGCCACGGCGATAGTCCAGAGTAATTCGTCGAGAGGGGCATCGGGCACATCGGCCATTAATGTGCCTTTTTTGGCACAAAAATTCTGAATAATAATTTCCTGAATATGGCCATATTGCTGGTGCAAATCGCGCAGGGCCAATAAAGACTCAACACGTTCGAGTCTTGTTTCACCGATACCAATCAAAATGCCGCTGGTATAGGGAATATTTAATTGCCCGGCCAGCGCCAGGGTTTCGAGGCGTACTTCAGGTAGTTTATCGGGCGAGCCGTAATGGGGGCCGCCCTTTTCACAAAGCCGTTTGGAAACGCTTTCAAGCATCATGCCCTGAGACACAGACACCTCGCGACTGGCACGCAGTTCGGCTTCATTCATCACCCCCGGGTTGAGATGGGGCAAGAGACCGGTTTCATCAAACACCAGCTTCGCCATGGCCAGCACATAGTCCATGGTCGAGGCATAGCCCAACTCGGCGAGAGCCTTGCGCGCCGTTTCATAGCGCAGTTCGGGCTTGTCACCGAGGGTAAACAGCGCTTCGTGACAACCCGCCGCCGCACCTTCGCGGGCCACCTTGAGAATCTGCTCGGGCAGCATATAGGGCTGTTCAATTTTCTT
>QNFO01000328.1 GCA_003646355.1 Gammaproteobacteria bacterium | reverse complement strand
ATTTTTCTGAATGAACATTTACACATTAAGCTGGCAAAACAGACCGGCTACTACAGGAGAAAATCATGAGCGAAACACAAGCAGGTAGTTGTTTTTGCGGTGCAGTCACAATCGAAGTGACCGGCGACCCCAAGGTTATGGGCTACTGCCATTGCAGCGATTGTGCAATGTGGGCTGGCGCACCGGTAAATGCATTTAGCCTTTGGGCACCCGATGCTGTAAAGATAACCGCTGGTGAAGACAAGCTGGGCTCGTTTGCAAAGACTGAAGCCAGCCATCGACGATTTTGTACTCAATGCGGCGGGCATGTATTGAGCGAACACCCCGCAATGGGCATGACCGATGTGTACCTCAACATCGTCCCCGGCAAGACTCACACAGGGGCCATGCATATTTATTACGGTGAAAAAACCATGTCTGTGCCCGATGGCCTGCCAAAATTCAAAGATCTACCAAAAGAATTTGGTGGTTCGGGGGAAACTCTCGCAGAATAAATCTGGCGACTGCAGGCAGCCATATCATTAATGCGGCGTGCCTGCAGCTATAGCCGTAGAAAGCTTACTCAAGCCATATTTATCGTATTTTAAGACAAGCAAGCGTCAGACGCTCATGTCCCGCCATGTCTCGCTGCGTTGAGATTTGGCTATATCCATCATCATTCAGCAAGGTACGCACGGCTTCGGCCTGCTGATAACCGTGTTCAATTAACAGCCAGCCGCCATCACTTAAATAGTTTTTTGCGCCAGTAATAATCAGCTCAATATCCGCTAGACCTTTATTTCCCGCTACCAATGCCGAACCCGGTTCAAAGCGAACATCACCCTCTTTTAAATGCTGGTCATCGGCGTCGATGTAGGGCGGATTAGTGACAATAAGATCGAATTTTTGTGCAGTGATATCTTTAAACCAGTGGCTTTGCAACACACGAACATTATCCAACGCTAAACGCTGACGGTTTTTTTCGGCGAGCGCCACCGCTTCGGGCACAGTGTCGACAGCAATAATTTGCCAGCTCGGGCGTTCACTCGCCAGCGCCAGGGCAATAGCGCCGGTGCCGGTGCCGAGGTCGAGAACATGTGCAGTGGGTTTGTCGAGCAAATCGAGGGCGGTTTCAACGAGCAGTTCTGTATCGGGCCGGGGTATTAAGGTCGTTGCATTGACCTCTAAAGATAGAGACCAAAACTCCTTTTCCCCGGTTAAATGCGCAATGGGTTCGCCATTAGCGCGGCGCCGAAATAAGTCGTTAAAGTGCTCGATCGATTTTTGATCGAGCACTTTCTCTGGCCAGGTAAAAAGATAGCTGCGCGGCTTATCGAGCACATAGCAAAGCAGCACTTCCAGATCGAGTCGAGGCGTATCACTGACATCTTCGAGCGCCGAGGCAAGCCGCAATACCGCGGCAATACTGGAGTTTTCTACGGCCATATTTTAATTATTTTTATTCTGCCAGTGCGGCCAATTGTTCAGTCTGATATTCGGTAATTAAGGGCTGGATAATCTGCCCTAAATCACCCTGCAAAATTTCATCAATTTTATACAACGTGAGATTAATGCGGTGGTCGGTGACTCGCCCCTGGGGGAAGTTATAGGTGCGAATACGCTCGGAGCGATCACCGCTACCGACCAGACTGCGGCGCAGATCCGATTGCTCCTGAGATTGTTTTTGCTGCAAGCCATCGAGAATACGCGCCTGTAGCAGGGACATCGCTCGCGCTCTGTTCTTGTGCTGCGAGCGTTCATCCTGACATTCAACCACGATGCCGGTCGGCAAGTGGGTTAAGCGAATCGCCGAATCGGTTTTGTTGACGTGCTGACCACCCGCACCCGAGGCACGAAAAGTATCAACGCGCAGATCGGCCTTTTTGATTTCCACCGCTGCAATTTCATCGGCCTCCGGCAAAATAGCCACCGTACAGGCCGAGGTATGTACCCGCCCCTGAGATTCGGTCTCAGGCACGCGCTGCACACGGTGGGCGCCCGACTCAAATTTAAAACGGGAGAAAACATCTTTGCCAACAATGCGCGCGATAATTTCTTTATAGCCGCCGTGATCGCCCTGGCGTTCACTGACAATTTCAACCTTCCAGCCCCGGGTGTCGGCATAGCGCGAGTACATGCGATATAAATCACCAGAAAAAATTGCCGCCTCGTCACCGCCGGTGCCAGCACGAATTTCAAGAAACACGTTGTGCTTGTCATTCGGGTCTTTCGGCAGCAGCAGGGTTTGCAAGTCTTTCTCCAACCCGGTCAACTTCGCCTCGCCCTCTCGCATCTCCTCTTGCGCCAACTCGCGCATATCGGGATCACTGTCTTTGAGCATGGCCCGTGCTTCGTCAACATTTTCCATAACCTTGACAAATTGCTGATAGGTTTTTGTCACCGGTTCCAGTTCCGCGTATTCCATCGACAGGCCACGGAAGCGGTTCTGATCGGCAATAACTTCTGCGTCACTGAGCAGATGCCCGACTTCGTCGTAGCGCTCGGCAAGACGATCCAGTTTTTCTAATAGCGAGGCTTTCATGGCTCGTCCTTTGTCTTATCTTTTGTATTAACACCACCAGCGCTGGTAGCGTTCTCTTTGGGCTTGCCGGGTGCGGAGGTTTCGCTCGTCGCCGGCAAATCGAATAAATCGTGGGTCCAGCGAATATAGTCACTGTCACCCTGCTCACCCGCTTTTTTCAGACGCGTAGTGGGCACATGTAAAAACTTGTTAGTGAGGCCGTGGGCCAACTGGCGCAAAACCTGCTCCGCCGACTGCCCCTGGGCTATTGAGGCCAGGGCCTTGTCGAGCTCCACATCGCGCATTGCACCAAGATTATCGCGAAAGGCGCGAATCGTACCCACCGCTTGCT
>QNFO01000327.1 GCA_003646355.1 Gammaproteobacteria bacterium | reverse complement strand
TACAGCATGTCGCCGGGTTCGAGTAGCCACTCTTCACTTTGCTCGAAGTTATCGACAATACTTAGCTCAGGGCCCTTCAGTAAAGGGGTATTGCTGTCGCAGTGCTGGCCCAGTCGCCAGCGCCGTTGACCTTCGCCCTGCAGTAAAAATACATCGTACTGATCAAAGTGGGGGCCGACGCTGCCCTGATCGGCGGCGTAACTAAGCATAATGTCATCGACTCGCCACTGGGGCAGAAAGTCAAAATGGCGGAGCAGGTCGTGAACCTCTGGCACCCATTGGTCGACGGCTTGTACTAGCAGTGTCCAGTGACTGGACGGCAAGCTCTGGAATCTATCGTCGGCAAAGGGGCCGCACTGCAGGCTCCAGTAGGGCGAGGCTTTGCTTTCAATAATGAGTCGCGATTCAAACTCTTCTTCCAGCGCCAAACCCGCCAGCTCATCGGCCTCGATGGGGGAGGTGAAGCCGGGCAGAGCCTGGCGAATCAACAGGGGTTTGCGCTGCCAGTACTCGGCAAGAAAGTTGTCGAGTCCGCCGCAGTTGGCAAACCATTCCTTAGATAAAGAAGGCTCAGATAAGGCTTTTTTAGATGAACCTGTCACCTAAATGTTTCTGGCCTGCTCAGCTGCATTACCAGTGTAGCTTTGCGGTGTCATTGCCAGTAATTCTTGCTTCGCTGACTCGGGGATCTCCAGGGTTTTAATAAAGACACTGAGGCTTGCCTGCGTAATATCCTGGCCACGGGTCAGGGCCTTGAGTTTTTCGTAGGGCTCGGGCACACCGTAGCGACGCATCACGGTTTGAATTGGCTCGGCGAGCACTTCCCAGGAATTGTCGAGATCATCGCTCAATTTCTGTGCATTGAGCTGCAGCTTGCTGAGCCCTTTTTCGATAGAGCTGTAGGCAATCATGCTGTAACCGAGGCCGACACCCATATTGCGTAATACGGTGGAGTCTGTGAGGTCACGCTGCCAGCGTGAGACCGGCAATTTAGCGGCTAAATGATTGAGCAGAGCATTGGCGATACCCAGGTTGCCTTCGGAGTTTTCAAAGTCGATGGGATTGACCTTGTGGGGCATGGTCGATGAACCCACTTCGCCAGCAATAGTTTTTTGTTTGAAGTAGCCGATGGAAATATAGGCCCAGATATCGCGGTTGAGGTCGATCAGAATCGTATTCGCGCGGGCGATGGCATCGAATAATTCGGCAATATAATCGTGGGGCTCAATTTGCGTGGTGTAGGGGTTGAGACTCAGACCCAGCTCGCTAATAAATTGCTCGGCATTGGCCTGCCAGTCGATATCCGGGTAGGCGCTGAGGTGGGCGTTGTAGTTACCCACGGCACCGTTGACCTTGCCGAGAATTTGTACGGCGCGGATTTGTTCAATTTGCCGCCGCAGTCGGGCGACGACATTTGCCAGCTCTTTACCCATGGTGGTGGGGGAGGCCGTTTGCCCGTGAGTGCGCGACAGCATTGCCTGGTCGGCGAATTCGTGGGCGAGAGTAGCGAGAGTGCTGCAGATGTTTTCCAGTGCCGGCAGTAGCACGTCATCACGGCCCGCTTTTAACATCAGCGCGTGGGAGAGGTTGTTGATATCTTCAGACGTGCATGCGAAGTGGACAAATTCACCGGCGGCATTGAGCTCTTCATTGCCAGCAAAATAATCTTTAAGAAAATACTCAACCGCTTTCACATCGTGGTTGGTGGTGCTTTCAATTTTCTTAACCGCTGCGGCGTGGCTCTCGTCAAAATCGGCCAACAGCTGTTCAAGAAAATCATTAGTTGCCGTTGAAAATGCGGGTACTTCACTAATGCCGGGGTGGTTGGCGAGTTGTTGCAACCAGCGTACTTCAACCTGAACACGGTATTTAATTAAGCCAAATTCGCTGAAAATAGCGCGTAATGCGCTGGTTTTTGCGCCGTAGCGGCCGTCGATGGGGGAGACAGCTGAGAGTGCAGAGAGATCCATAAAGAGTGTCCAGGTGCGAGTAAAAAAACGGCCAATAATTAGCTGGCGGATTGAAGCGGGTATTACGGTGATTGCGAGGGGATATTTTAACGGATTTTGCCAGACTCTGGGGGCTTACCGCGCCTCTTGTTGTAAAGCTTCAAGATGCTTGAGTATCTGGCCGCGAAAAACGAAAAAGTGCCAGCGACGGCCACCGAGCTGTTGCCAGAGTATTGCGGCGCGAATGGCGGCAAATAACAGGCAGCGCACGCGGTTGGCGACGGAGGTTTGCTGCAGATGGTTGGCCTGCCCACTCACCTGAATGCGAAAGCGCTGAGTGCTAATGGTATTTTGATAGACGTCGGCAATATTGGCGATGACATTATCGTGGCTCAGGGTGAAATGCTCAGCCTGGGCTTTGGCGCGCTCAATGCCTTGGCCGATTTGTTCGAGCATCGCTGAATTGTTACCGGTCTTGCGCTGTAAGTGCATCACCCCAATGACATAGCGCAGGGTGTCGGGGCGACGGTTTTTGTGCTTTTCGCGAAACATCTGCTGAATGGTCTCTATGCCAACCTCGAGATTATAGGCGGCATTGTGCTCGCCGTAGCTAAAAACTGCTTCGGTCGATGAGGGGTTTTGTTCCAGCAAGCTGTTGATTTCAACACTTAGCTGATCAATGGGAATGCTGCCGGTGCGCGCCAGATTGTCGACCAATTGGCAGGCCTGAAATACGCCAGCCAGGGCGATGGCTTGATCTCGAGTAGGTGTGGAAATCATGAGGGGTTCCAACTGCTTTCAATGACACCGCCACCAAGACAAACATCATCCTGATACATCACCAATGATTGCCCGGGTGTTGCCGCTCGCTGGGGCTCGTCGAAGGTGGCGATGCAGGTCGTTCCATTTTCGCT
>QNFO01000326.1 GCA_003646355.1 Gammaproteobacteria bacterium | reverse complement strand
TGGCGTTGCTTTGACATCGAGCGAAATACTGCCTCGAATGATGAATACCGGGCAACCCGAAAAGATACCGGGGAGCAGTTAGTCATCCGCGTGAGTGACCATGCTTTGACGACAAGTGAGTCTGCAGGTGGTGATAGCGGTGGCCCAGCAGCACCTTCTGCTAACGAGATCGCAAAGGAATTGGCCAATCCCAATACGCCGCTGGCAAGCCTTACGTTTAAATTCCAGCAGCGTAGCTTTGAAGGTGATATTCCTGGGGCCGATAGCCAAAATGGCTCAATAGTGTTGTTTCAACCCAGCCTGCCATTTCCGCTGGAGTCGGGAAAAGTAGTGCTTTTTCGACCTGCAATTCCTATCCTAATTGCACAACCGGCTTTCAAGGGTGGCAGTGATTGGGATGATGAGTCGGGTATTGGCGACATTACTTTTGACCTGGCACTTGCTTCGACCAATAAAGAAACCGGACTGTTAACGGCCATTGGCATAATTTCCACTTTACCCACGGCGACAAAAGATGAGCTGGGAGCCGATCGCTATACCATTGGCCCGGAGTTTTTAATCGGCAAGATCAGCAAAAACTATGTGATTGGTGCTTTTCCCAACCATTAATGGGATGTCGGTGGTAGTGGCGACGCGGATATTAATTTAACGACTATGCAGGTATTTGGGGTTTTACTGCCCGGCGGGGGTTGGAACTATGGCTCGTCGCAGACAATGTCCTATGACCATAATGAAAATGAATGGACCATCCCTTTGAATTTTAACTTTGGAAAAACTGTGGTCAGAGGTGGACGCCCCTTTAAACTCAGTGTCGAATTCAATTACTACGTGGAACAGCCCGATGCCTTTGGGCCTGAGTGGATGATTGGTTTTAGTATCGCCCCGGTGGTAAAAAATGGACTGGCCGACTGGTTTAAATAATGTCGTCATATGATTCCACCCTGGAAAATCTAAAGTGCTAAGGCGAGCATGCCCGAGGCGATTCTTATCGAGGCTGGCTGACAGCACGCTGTTACTCTGATTCATCGACACGAGACAACTAACGCAGTGACCCTGGTTCATTGGCGTTGACGGTCGCTTATTGGTATTGGAAAAGCTACAGCGTCTAAACCTGATACCAGGCAGCCCCAGTCAAAGAGGCTTGCATTGCTGTCAACCGAAAGTACTGTGTATACGTTACTTAGTGAAAGGTGAAATGAGGGCTGGCCTGATTTGCGTCCCGAGTAGGGTGATGGCGTCTCAATTTTAGGCTGTTAAATTGATTGGTAACGAGGAACACCCTATCATTCCCGCCTAATTCAGGCGTTGTAATAATAAGGCTAGATTTTATAGTACGGCCCTGCATTATTAAGTGTTGTTATTTCACTGAATAAAGATTGTCCAAGTTTTTTTACATTGTAGTTACGGAGCTAAACATGAACAAAGTACTGATTATATGCCTTGCCATCGTGCTGGGTGGCTGTATGTCGACAGACCCTTATACAGGCGAGCAAAAAACCAGTAATACTGCAAAAGGTGCCGGTATTGGTGCTATTACGGGTGCTTTGATCGGCATGGCTGTTTCCAGTAAGTCTGACCGTGGTAAGGGTGCTTTAATTGGTGCTGCTGGTGGTGCTGCAATAGGCGGCGGCGTCGGTTTTAGAATGGACAAACAAGAGGCCGCACTGCGTGCCAAGCTTGAAGGCACTGGCGTTCGGGTAATCCGTGAAGGTAATAATATTCGTCTGATTATGCCTGGGCACCTTACCTTTGATGTCGATCAGCATAACGTCAGGTCTCAATTTTACGGCACACTCGAGTCCGTCGCTCTTGTACTGAAGGAGTTTACCAAGACCAATATTCGTATTGGCGGGCATACTGATTCCACCGGTAGTGATAGTTATAACCAGACTCTTTCAGAGCGCAGAGCTGCGAGTGTCGGCCAGTTTTTAACGGCCCAAGGTGTCATGTCGGGTCGTGTATCAACAACAGGTTACGGCAAGCGCTATCCCATTGCTGGCAATGACACGGCTGCAGGTCGCCAGACCAACCGTCGTGTTGAGCTTGAACTGGTGTCGTTCTAAGTTTTTGCTATTAGCTTAATACGACAACCAGAGAGGGACACCGACTTTGCGAGTCGTATTAAGGTTCGATACGGGGTATCAGGTGGATGCCCAGGTATTGGCAACATCGCTACAAATACCTCTTCTCAGCAGTGCTGAACCTGCCCTGACCAATACTGATTTTGAATTACTACTGGGTAGTGGAGGTCTCGCGTTACGTGAACTTTCCGCTGAGTTGGTACAAGGTAAGGACACGCATCGGGCTAAGTCGAGAGGTAAGGTCAAAGATAAAGCAACGGCAGATATCCGCTGTGATTTTATTGCCGGTGAGCTACGCCATCGCCGTCTCTACGGTGGCGGTAAAAACCAGATGATTCTCAAGGCCACCGGCCTCAATAAGCACAAACCCTCAATAATGGATTTAACCGCTGGCCTGGGTCGCGATAGTTATGTGCTGGCCACCGCCGGGGCACGGGTGACGATGTTTGAGCGCCAGCCTATTGTCGGCGCATTGTTGGCCGATGGTTTGCGGCGCTTACGTGCCGCTGGTGATGAGCAGGAATTAGCCATTGCACAGCGCTTATTTCTCCATCAGGGTGACAGCCTCGATTGTGCTGCGGCACTGGCTGAACAAGTGGCACCGGATGTGATTTATCTCGATCCGATGTTTCCTGAGCGGGGTAAATCGGCGAAGGTTAAAAAGGCGATGGCTTTTTTTCATCACCTTGTGGGCAGCGATGATGATGCGGCCGCCTTGCTACCTCTGGCGCTGGCAACAGCACGTTACCGGGTTGTCGTTAAACGGCCACGCCATGCGCCGCCTT
>QNFO01000325.1 GCA_003646355.1 Gammaproteobacteria bacterium | reverse complement strand
GCTTACTCCTCATTTCATTCATGCTACTCACTGCTTTACCGTTGCGGTGAATAGGCTTTCATTAACAGGGGGTTTCACTCAACGCTTTCGTCAAGCAAACTTTAGTCTAGCGGCACCACGCTCGCTTCGTCCAACGTCGCACTAAAGCGCTCTTCCAGTGCTTTCGCCACGGGGTCGTCACGCAGGGTTTGCACGGCTAATGCCTGACGTTCGGCCCGCTTGCGCAAACGATAAAGATAGGGCGTTTCAATACTGACCTGGCCAATGACAATTTCTACCTGCAAAGGCTGCTTAAAATGCTCAGCAAGGGCATCGGCAAGGCGCTGCTGATAGGCCGGATCATAGACCGCATCGTGACCTTTCTCCAGGCGGAACAACAGCCGCTGGCCATCGTTTTCCTCCAGTATAGAGTTTGCCGCCACCGTGGCTAGCAGGCCCGAAATTGGCAAGGCATTGCACAACACCAACCAACGGTCATTATCGAGGCTGCTTAAAGGGTAGTCATCAACTTGCGCCATGGCAGCCTGTCGACTATCGACAGTTGCAGGCGCTATTGGCTTCGACACAGCTTGTTGCGGGGCTATGGCTGTAACAATTGGGCTTGCAGCCGGTGCCGCTACTGGCTCAGCCACTGCCGCAACAACGGGCGGAGTAATCGATGGCGCCGGATTCTCGCTCGGCTCTTGCTCGCGAGGCGTTTGAAGAGCCTGCCTCTGAATAGCTGGCGCCTCATTCTGCGGCTGCAAATTAGCGACTGGCTCTTTAGCGACTTGCTGTAAGGCGGGTTGCTCATTGGAAGCTTGTAAAACAGCTTTATGTTCGGGCTGCGCAACGGGCTCAGCAGCCACATGAACATCAGCAACAGGCGCGACCGCTGGAGCAGATGGCAAGGCTTGCGCCGCCGCATCCAGCGGCTCAGGCTTTTTTACAGGTTCAGCTACCTCCTGAGCAGGAGCTGTATCGGCATTATTATCCGACACTGGTGCCGCACTACTTATTACTGCTTGAGAAGGACTTGCCTGCTCCTGTGCGCTCGGCGCTGGCGCGGGCTTCATCGCCACTTCTGGCGCCGGTTGAAAGGCCAATAAACGCAGCATCACCATTTCAAAACCGCTGCGCGGATCGGCCGCCAGGGCTAAATCTCGCTTACCCAGTAGACAAATCTGGTAGTACAACTGTACTTCTTCGCGGCTAAGGCTCGTCGCCAGTGCTGTAATCATCTGCTGATCACCGAGGCTATTGTCCGCCGCCTCGGGGACCACTTGAGCGATGGCAACGCGATGCCACACCGAGAGCATTTCACTTAAAGCGGCAGCAAAGTCCGGCGCATGTTCTGCCAGCAAGGCTACCTGCGCCAATACCTGCGAGCTATCGCGCTCGGCGAGGGCCTGACAAATGGCGATAATCCAGCTGCGATCAATACTGCCGAGCATGGTTCTCAGCTCAGTCTCGCTAAGCTTGCCGCCACCGTGGGCAATGGCCTGGTCGGTCAAACTCAGGGCATCACGCATACTGCCATCGGCAGCACGGGCCAGCGCCCAAAGCGCGGCCTCTTCACAGGGGACTTTTTCTTCACCAAGTACAAATTTGAGGTGTTCAACAATGCGCTCGGGACTGAGGTTTTTGAGATTGAACTGCAGGCAGCGCGACAAAATCGTCACCGGCAGCTTTTGCGGATCTGTCGTCGCCAGTAAAAACTTAACGTGGGCCGGCGGTTCTTCGAGGGTTTTTAACAGGGCATTAAAACTGTGGGTCGAGAGCATGTGTACTTCATCGATCAGGTAGACCTTGAAGCGCCCGTGGGAAGGCATGTACTGCACGTTGTCGAGCAGCTCGCGAGTATCTTCAACCTTGGTGCGCGACGCTGCATCGACTTCAATCAAATCGATAAAGCGGCCATCGGCAATCTCGGTGCAAGCACTGCATTTACCACAGGGGATCGAGCTAACGCCCTCTTCGCAGTTCAAACACTTGGCGAGAATACGGGCGATGGTCGTTTTACCCACCCCGCGAGTACCGGTGAACAAATAGGCGTGGTGCAGGCGGTCATTGTCGAGGGCATTAATCAGCGCCTGCAGCACATGCTCCTGCCCCGCCATTTCGGCAAAGGTACGCGGACGCCACTTGCGGGCCAGCACCTGATAGCTCATGGTTTATTTGCCTCGATAGAAGTCGGGAAATCGAAAGCGAGCATTATACGGAGATGGGGAGATTCGGGTAGCTTATTCAAGCAGATCGATGCCGCTAGAGAGATAAATATCGAAGCGCCCGGCTAAAATTTTCTCGACTTATGTCCCGACTCATATATCAGTACGGGTTTCAACTTAGAAGCCTGCCCAGGTGGTGGGCGAAGGAAAAGGAGAATTGGGTGGCGACCCTCATCAGCCACACCCCAGCACACGAAGTATCTGCTACCGTTGCTCCCTTCCGGGCCTGGCGGAGTTTACAGACGTTCATTGCGGGGGGACCGACAAGGGCCACCATAGCGGGGCGGATTATGGTGATTTCGTTAGATGAATGCAACAGGCTTAAACACATATCCTGAAATGATGAAATGTAAGGCCAAAGCCTATTTGTCAGAAGCCACACAGGCAAGGAAGGCCAAGCAGATTTGGCCACCATCTTCGTCAAAAAGACTCCTATTTGGCCGGTCGCCTCAGAAAGGCAATATAGTAACTGAATCCATTAATCGATGGATTCGCCCGTTAATAGCCGATAGATTAGTGGTCTGAAGCTCCCCCTATTTTCACTCGGGTGAGCTAATTACTGGGGGCTTTTACATGTTGCCGATACCGCCCAAGACACCAGAGACTAACGCACCTATAATGGTTAATATAATTAATGCTGGTATTGAAGCAATAGCAGTTTT
>QNFO01000324.1 GCA_003646355.1 Gammaproteobacteria bacterium | reverse complement strand
GAAAAACTTGAGTTTGCCATTTTGCTGCCGCTGATGTGGAAGGCCATGCTCGGCTGTCCCGAGCTGGAGCAACACGACTATTCCAGCATGCAGATAGGTATGTACGGCATGGCGCCCATGGATGCCCCAACGCTGGACAAACTGAGTAAAGTCTTCGGCTGCCCCTTTACCACGGGCTCCGGACAAACCGAAATTAACGGCGTCGCCACAGTGATGGATACCCGCTGGGTGGGCAAGAAGGAGGGCAATATCTGGGGTGATGGCTCCATTACCAGTGATCAGGCAGTGATGGACGACCAGGGCAATATTCTGCCGCCGGGTGAAATTGGCGAAGTGGTATGGCGCTGCCCCCAGGTGATGCTCGGCTACTATCGCAACGAAGAAGCCACCCGAGAGGCTCAGGCCTTTGGCTGGCACCACTCGGGCGATATCGGCTATATCGACGATGACCAGCAATTTTGTTTTGTCGATCGCAAGAAAGACATCGTTAAATCCGGCGGCGAGAATGTTTCTTCAGTGAAGGTAGAGAGTTGCATTCTCGCTTGCGAGGGCGTCGCCAATGTTGGCGTTATCGGCCTGCCCCACGATCATTGGGGTGAAGCGGTAACAGCGGTTGTGAGCCGCAAGCCCGGAGCGGAACTGGATGAGGGAAGTATTGTTGAGCATTGCAAAACGATACTGGGTGGTTTTGAAACGCCCAAGCGGGTGATTATTCTCGATCAATTACCGATGACGGCAACGGGAAAAGTGAAAAAACATGTACTGCGCGAGGAGTATGCAGAGCTGTTTGCTAACGCTGGCAAATGATTTTTGTGGCGTTTAGCGACGCCAGAACATCGGCGTAAACAACACCAGCAGGGTAAAAATCTCCAGCCGACCCAGCAGCATACCGCCACATAGCACCAACTTGGAAAAGCCGTTAATATCACCGTAATTGGCCGCCACTTCGCCCAGGCCCGGGCCAAGATTATTCAACGATGCCGTGGTCGCCGACCAGGCCGTGATGTAGTCGAGGCCAGAGGCCATCAGCAACAGCACAATCCCGTAAAACACGGCTAAATAAACCCCAAAGAAAGCCCAGATAGAATTGGTCACGCGCTCTGGCACGATGCGTCCATTGACCTTAATAGGGATTACCGCGTTGGGGTGTATCAACTTTTGAATTTCGCGCAGGCCCTGCTTGGCCATAATCATCATGCGGCCCACTTTTATGCCACCGCCAGTTGACCCGGCACAGGCACCAAAGAAAGATAGAAATATCAAAAAGAAGGGCACAAAACTGGGCCAGGCACTGAAATTATCGGTGGCAAAGCCGGTCGTCGTCATCAGTGACACGAGCTGAAAAATACCGTGGTTGAGGCTATCCATACCGCCATAGGTGTCGCTGTAATAAAGATAAGCACAGACCACGAACATGCCTGAAACCAGCATCGCCATGTAGAGGCGGGCCTCAGAGTCGGCAAAATACGAGGTCAGGCTCTTGCGGTGCCAGGCCATAAAATGCAGGCCAAAATTCAACCCGGACAGGACCATAAAAAACACACAAACACTGTTAATTAAGGCGCTATCAAAGAAGCCCATACTCGCATCGTGGGTAGAAAAGCCACCGATAGCCACCGTAGAGAAACTGTGACCGATGGCATCAAAGGGCTCCATACCCGCCAGCCAGTAGGCCAGAGCGCAAGCTGCCGTGAGAATAACGTAGATGGAAAATAGTACCTTCGCTGTCTCGGTAATACGCGGCGTCAGCTTGCTGTCTTTAACCGGGCCGGGTGTTTCGGTGCGATACAACTGCATGCCACCAATGCCGAGCATCGGCATAATCGCCACTGCGATGACGACAATACCGATACCGCCCAGCCACTGCAGTTGTTGGCGATAGTAGAGGATGGAGCGCGGCAGTTCATCGAGCCCGCTAATGACTGTGGCTCCGGTAGTAGTCAGGCCCGAGATCGATTCAAACACCGCATCAATAATAGACAGAGAGGGCTCGGTCAGCGCCAATGGTAATGCCCCGCCGAGGCCAAGCATGCCCCAGAAAAGTACCGTCACCAGAAAACCATCGCGGGTGCGCAGGTCGCCACTACTGCGGCTATTGGGCAACCACACCAACATACCGATGGAAAAAATAATGGCGAAGGCGAGGAAAAAGGCCTGGGCCGTTTGCTCCTGATAAATCACCGCAACAACGATGGGCATCAGCAGGGTGAGGCTGAATATCATCAGCAGCAAACCTAAAATACGGGCAATCACTGAATAGTGCATTTAGTTGGCGCCGGGGCTTAACAATTTGAGCATCGGAAAATGAAGTCCCTAAAAGAAAGTGAAGCCAACTTGAAAAAGCTTTTCAACATCCCGCGTGTGGCGTTTGTCGATCATAAACACAATAACGTGATCATCCGACTCTATCACTGTGTCGTGGTGGGTAATAATCACCTCGCCACGACGCACCAGCGCGGCGATAGTTGAGCCTGCAGGCAGGGTTAGATCTTCGATAGTCTTGCCCACCACCTTCGAGCATTTGGCATCACCGTGGGCGACAATCTCCAGTGCCTCGGCAACACCACGGCGCAGTGAATGTACATTGACCGTATCACCACGACGCACATGGCTGAGCAGTGAACTGGTGGTCGCCTGCTGTGGCGACACGGCAATATCAATTTCACTGCCCTGCATCAATTCTGCGTAAACGGGGTTGGTGATTAAGGTCATCACCTTTCGGGCACCCAGGCGTTTGGCGAGCAATGAGGCCTTAATATTGACCTCGTCATCGTTGGTGACAGCGATGAAAACATCCGTTTTATCGATGTTTTCTTCGAGTAGCAATTCCCGGTCTGCCGCCTGGCCATTCAAAACGACCGTCTTATTCAGCGACT
>QNFO01000323.1 GCA_003646355.1 Gammaproteobacteria bacterium | reverse complement strand
TGTTGAAGGCCGTCCATTGCATCGGGGTGCATGATTAATTGCGGCACGATAGAAACAATGCCGCAGATATTATCAGGGTGCTTGCTGGCGGCAATTAAGGCGACTGCACCGCCAAAGCTATGGCCGACTAAAATTACTTTATTTAAGGCAAAGTGTTTGATGATGTCGGCGATTGGTTGGCCAGCTTCATCCTCTCTAGGGTCGCCGGGACGAGGCAGTATTAGAGGATCAGATTTGCCGTGCCCCCAGCGGTCGTAAACAATACCGGCAAGCCCGCTGGCCTCACATAGCTGCTGGGGGAACTCGCGCCACATGCCAATGCAGTCGAGACCACCGTGGAGGAATATGAGGGTAGGCTTGTCCGTTTCTGGCTCACCTAGCAGCAGAGTGTTGATGCGGTGGCCCGCTGCGCTTATGCCTTGCTCTTGTGAATGCATGCTGTATTTGTTGCCTGAGTTGAGGGCGTTAAAAGCCGGGGTCCAAGGGTTCACCGCCCAGTAAAACGCGGCCCGCTGAATACTGAAAGCCGGCGCGGCGCGCATCAATGGCACCAACAATGGCGTGAATATTACGCAAGGCGCGCTCGAGGGGATGGCCTTGCATAAAGGCAGCGCGGGTACCTTTGGCGTAGAGTTTACTGATCATTTCTCGGCCAAGGTCGGCGGCCAGAAAACAGGATGAGTAAACTTCGGCTCTAAGTTTTAAGGGGATTTCTTCGCCTTTACTGGCGAGCTCCCAGCTTCGCTCCATAGCATCCAGGCAGCCGCTACGAACGGCTCGCACCAGGGCATTACTCTCTGAAATCAGCTCCTGGCTGGCGGGTTGATCCCTTTGTGACAGCCCGGTAATGCCGGATATTTTATTGGCTATCTCGTGAGTGGCGCTCTCTAAAGCCGCGTTTAATACGCCGACAACAACGGCGGCGAACAAGGGCATGCTGTGTACTTGAGGGGGGTAGGTATAAAGGGGGCGTTTAAAAACTGGCTCTGTGCCAGGCTTATAGGCGAAGTTTTCAGGGATGAAAATGTCGGTAGCATGCGCTTCGTTGCTGCCCGTGCCGCGCATCACGGCTGAGTTTTTCCAGGTGGGTAGAATTTCTAGTTTTTCGGTAGGCACTAAAAAAATTCTAACATCGGGTTTGTCGTTGATTTTGCGTGGGGCATTACCGTCCATCACCATGCCGAGCAGTGCACACCAGCGGGAGTCAACGGAGCCGGTAACCACCGGCCACGAGCCGCTGAGGCGATAACCTTCGCCCTCGGGTATGGCGCGACCACTCATGACTGCAGAAAAGCCAAAGTTTTTATCGGGCTCGGCAAAGAGTGCGCTGCGCTCTTTCTCAGGCAGGCCGGAGGCGGCAAGGCAGGCGGGTACAGAGTTGACAATGTACCAGGACAGGGCGGGGTCTGCCGCGCTCACGGCTTCGATGGCTTTAAAGGCATCGATTGGATTAACTTCCAGGCCGCCGACTTCTTTCGGGGCGTAGAGCCGAAACAGCCCGGCTTTGCCTGCAGCTTCCACAACGGCAGGATTTAGGCAGGCATTCTCTTCTGCTTCAAGGTGGTGTTCGGTAATCACTGGTTGTAATGCGATGGCGGCGTCAACAATGGGGTGGGTGCTCATGCTTTGTTCCTGTGGGTTTTATTGTATTTATTGTATTAGTCTATTTTGATATTACCATCGTAGCGGGCGCTGGGTAAGGTTTTTTGCGGGGAATTAAGGGCTTTCATACCATTTAAGGGGGCGTTTAAAGGGAGGTAAGATTTGGAGGGGCGCCTTGAATTTCCAGTGTGTGAATCAGTAAGGAAACGGGTTCAAGTCTTTCAATCTATTATTTCTTCTGTGGAAAATCGGGCAGCGGTTTTACGTTGCTATGTTGAAGCCCCAGCATTGAGCCGTACAGTGGGGCATTAGACTGTTCGTGCTGCGTGCGACTTCTATTGCCGACTGTGGTGGCTTCCAAACCGGCGACCTTCAGCAGCCCCGGTAAAACCACCGACTGTATATGAGGGGCTTGGTTATTTTTCAAAAACTTTAGTTATAGGCTTTGCCAGTAGCAAGCCTATGATCATGAAGGCTACGAATATCAGGGTTGCGGTGTAGCCATAGCTTATGCCCGCAATAGCTGGGCCGGGGCAATAGCCGACCAGGCCCCAGCCCGCGCCAAACAGAATTGCACCGATTAGCAATGGCTTGTCGATATCTCTGCGAGCTGGGATGTGAAACATATCGGCAAATAATGGCGCGGGGTTTTTCAGAATAAATTTATAACCGATAAAGGTGACGAGCATGCCCCCGGCCATAACGAAGGCGAGGGTTGGGTCCCATGCGCCGCTAATGTCGAGAAAGTCCTGCACTCGCTTGGTATTGGTCATGCCCGATATCGCCATGCCGAGGCCAAAGACGATACCCGAGGCTAGTGATGCGGTGAGTCTTAGTTTCTTCTGTAAGGTCATTTTTTAGCCTCCAAATACATGCTTGAGTAAATAAACAGAAATAAAGCCCGCCGCCATAAACGTACCGGTGGCGACCATTGAGCGCGGTGACAGGTGAGAAATGCCGCAAATACCGTGGCCACTGGTGCAGCCGCTACTCAGCCCGGTGCCAATGCCCACGCCTAAACCACCGATGATGAGCAGCAGGGTGCTGGTCTCAGGTACAGGGGGCATAAAGTTATCTGATAAGAGGGCGGGGATTGCGCCACCAATGGCGATGCCGAGTACAAACAGAATGCGCCATAAGCGGTCGCCACTATTATCTGTAAAGGCGCTCGAGAAAATGCCGCTCACGCCTGCGACGCGGCCTTTAAGCCCCATCATCATCACGGCGGCGAGGCCTACAAGTCCGCCGCCAATAAGTGCTAGTACGAAGGGATG
>QNFO01000322.1 GCA_003646355.1 Gammaproteobacteria bacterium | reverse complement strand
GTAGGGGGTTAAAGTCTTCCAGTCGTTGATTGGTGGCGCCAACGAGCTTGCCCAATATTGCGTCAATAAAGCTTTGCCAAAGGGGTATGGCACGTTGTTGTTCAGCGTTAAGATAATCTTCTGCTTGATCCGCCAAACCACCAGCGATAGCGCGGACATGCAAGGCGCGATCAAAAATCCAGATTTGCGCTTCTGCCTTTTGTAAGCCTTGAATAATAGCTTCTGTGGCGACAGAGCGGATAAGTACCCGGTTGTAATCGCCCTGATTAATTTGCGGAAAGGTGCGACTCATGTGGGCGATGGTGCGTTGCTGAGGGTCGACGACATCGGCCACCGCAAGCCCTAGTTGGCGCTGCTCACCCAGCATTGACAGGGGCAGGCTAAACTCAATGCTGTAGCCACCCTCGTCGATATCAACATAGCCCTGTAGGCGGTAGTCGGGATTACCCGGTGTCGCCATTCGCCAATCTTCATCGACGGCATAAGCGGTGATTTTACCGCTGCCCTCAAAGGTGATCAGTAAACGTTCCTCGTTATTGTCAGCATCTTTAAAATAAAAACGCACATGGTCACTGTGGTCGAGCCTTAAATAGGCGGGGTGACGATAAACTGGAGATGAATCGTGGACTTTTAGCAGGCCGTAAATACGCTGTTTATTTTCGCCGAGAATGAGCGAGAATTCCGGGCCGGGTGCTTCGCCATAGTGTTGGCTGCGTTGCTCCAGTCCCTGCCAGTCTTCGTCAAAACCATCGAGCAGTATGCGCCCGGGCAGTGGGTAGAGGGGCAGTTCGGTAAGCTGGCTGGTGCTAGCGGGATTGTCGTCGAACAGTTCTCTGCGCCCGTGTAGCAGGGCGGCAATGCCGCTAGCAGTGAGGAGTTGCGCTTCGGCTTGGCCGTCAGTTAAAAATTGCTGCATTGCGCGCAGCGATTGCAGGCCCAGCCAGGGAATAAGGAGCAACACGCAACCGGCCAGCAATAATTTGCTACCCAGTCGGGGGCCGATAATACGTGAGCCAAGTTTCATTCTTTTATGGCCGCTTATTTTGGGAATACAGGGCTTTCTTGTACCCAGCGATAGCCGTGGCCGTATTCATTGCCAATGCAGGCAAAGGCGCTGTCGAGGGCGCAGAATTTGCGGCGAATATTGCGCATGTGCGTGTTGATGGTATTGCGGGTGACATATTGCTGAATGGTGGCTTGCATTAGGGCCTCGTAGGCGACGGGGTAGCCGGGCCTACGCGCCAGTGCGGCGATAAGGCGAAACTCGGTAATGGTCAGTTCAAGCAGTTGCTGGCGCCAGTGAATCTGCATGGCGTCTTCGTCTATTGATAAGTGGCCGGTTTCGCGGGCCGGGCGCGTGGTGGGTGCGGGGTTGTCGCGCAGGGCTTTTAAGCGCAGTAAAGAGGCGATGCGCTCAACCAAAAAACCAAGGCTAACGGGCTTGGGTTGGTAGTCCCAGGCGCCGAGGCGCAGGCCGGATATTTTATCAATCTCATCGACCCGTTCGGTCAAAAATAACACGGGCAGGCTGGGATCAATGGCGAGCAACTCCCGACACAATTGAAAGCCGGCGTCGATTTCGTTGCCAAGAATAATATCGAGCACCACCAGGTCGGGCATGGCACGACTCATCGCGTCACGGGCGCTTGCCCTGTCGGCGTAGGCGCTGATTTCATAACCCTGTTTTTCCAGTGCTGCGGTGTAGTTATGTCGCTGGTCGGGGTCGTCTTCGACAATGGCTATCTTATAGCTCAAGTGCGTTTCTCTTCGTATAAACCTGTTGGCGCTAGCATACATCTTCGTTTGTATGAGATCCCTTTTGACTGGCACAAATCCATTACTTCTCCATTTTCTCACCATTAATCCTGCAGTTTTTTTCGCTTCAATAGGTTTAAACCGATGAAGAGGAAGGATGTGATGAAAAAATTTGTAGCAATTTGCGATGACCTACTTGAGAGCCAACCACAAATGTTGGGTCGGCTGGTGCCCTATAACTGTGACTATCCCTGCCAGCGTTTGTACCGCCAGCCCCTCGAAGAATTACAGAACTCTGCACCCGTGCAACTGGCTCTGGTTTTACAGCGAGAGGGTAGCAGTCATGACTAAATACAATTGTGTAGTGGCGAAGCGGGTGAGTTTGTCTGTTCTATTAATGGCAGGCTTGCTGTCGATGGCGGCCTGTCAGCTAAATGCGCCAACAACACAGAAGGCGACGGCAAGCGCTTTGGCGCTTGATAGCCAGGGCAAGCAAGAGACAGTAGCTGTGTCTGTAGAAAGGTCTGTCGAGAAAGCGCCTGTTTTATCTGTTCGCCAGGCACCCCTGCAGGGCCTAGTCAGTGAAAAACATTTTGTCATTCCCGTTGCCCGCAGTGGTGATTTTGCGCCGGATGAACTTGATGAATATGTCCTCAATATTATCGAACAATCACGCCAGTGGGATTATGTGTCTGAGTTGCAGGTTCATGGGCACACTGACAGCGAGGGTTCTGAGTTAAGCAATATGTTGTTATCAATTCGCCGTGCCACTCGCGTTGCCGAACGTTTTGAAGAGATGGGTGTGGAAGCGGGTTTATTACTCATCGAAGCCCACGGTGAAACTCAGGCCATTGCCGATAACACGACACTAGATGGGCGTATCGCTAATCGACGTATTGAGGTTGTGTTGATTGGCAATGCAGGTAAGGCGACAGACGAAGAGGATCAATACGAGGCCGTGGTCGCGGAACTGCGCTCCCAGGGTGACAAGCCATGATGACTTTATTCCGTTTCATCGGGGCAAGCCTACGTTTCTACCGCCGTGTCGGTACGAGAAGCTGTTTACTGTTCACGCTGTTGGTGCTGGCCGGCAGTGCTAATGCTATAGCCGGGATAAAGAG
>QNFO01000321.1 GCA_003646355.1 Gammaproteobacteria bacterium | reverse complement strand
CGTGACGAGCGTAGCGAACTGGGTTATGACAAAGCCACCTGGCAGCAAATGGTTGAACTGGGCTGGTCGGGCATTCTAGTGCCCGAAGCTCACGGTGGTCTGGAGTTTGGCCATGTCGGCATGGGTCAGGTGATGGAAGAAAATGGCCGCACCTTGACCGCATCGCCGCTGTTATCCAGCGCTGTACTGGCGGCCTCGGCGATTAATCGCGCGGGCTCTGAGGCGCAGAAAAAAGCCCTGTTACCGGCGATTGTCGAGGGTTCATTGCTATTTGCCGTGGCGCTGGACGAAGGCCCCAAGTATCGCCCATCGTTGGTGACAACGACGGCGACGGCCAGTGGCGAAGGTTATGTCCTCAATGGCGAAAAGCAGTTCGTTTGTGATGGCCATATTGCCGACAAGCTGATTGTCAGTGCACGCACATCGGGTGATGCCAGTGATGAGCAGGGCATCAGCCTGTTTATTATTGACAGTACAGCGCCGGGCCTTGAAATTGAGCGAGTGTATCTGGCGGATAGTCGCAATAGTTCAATGGTTCGTTTGAGCAATGTCGCACTTGGCGCGGATGCCCTGTTAGGTGAAAAAGATGGCGGAGCAAGCCTGATCACTTATCTCGCCGATGTCGCCAATGTGCATCTCTCGGCGGAATTACTGGGTATGTCCCAAGAAGTGTTTGAGCGCACCGTGCAATATATGAAAGAGCGCAGCCAGTACGGCGCTTTAATCGGCTCTTATCAGGGCTTGCAGCATCGCGCTGCCCACATGTTTAGTGAAATTGAACTGGCCAAGTCGGTGGTGATAAAAGCTCTGCAGGCACTTGATGAAAGCGCTGCCAATCTGAGCTTGCTGGCTAGTGTCTGTAAGGCCAAAGTCAGCGAAGTGGTGACTCTAGTCACTAATGAAGGCGTGCAATTGCACGGCGGTATCGGCATGACAGACGAGCTGGATATTGGCTTTTTTATGAAGCGTGCCCGTGTTGCCGAGCAGCAGTTTGGCGATAGGCGCTATCACGTGCAGCGATTTGCCAGTTTACAAAATTATTAATTGCGGTTCGAATTAATATTTATTAACGACGATTTAAAGGAAATAAAACATGACCATTAAAATTAATACCAGTGAACTACAGTCCCATATCGGCGCTGACTGCGGTACGTCAGATTGGTTTGAAATCACTCAAAAGCAGGTCAATGACTTTGCCGATGTCACCCTCGACCATCAATTTATTCATGTTGACCCGGTTAAAGCTGCAGATAGCCCCTTCGGCGGTACCATTGCCCACGGTTTTTTAACCCTGTCGATGCTGGCCCACTTTCTGCAAAAGGGTGTTGGCGTCAACGTACCCAATCGCACCATGGGCGTGAACTACGGTTTCGATAAAGTGCGCTTTTTAACCCCCGTTAAAGTCGGCAGCCGTGTGCGCGCTAATGCAGTCTTGCTGGAAGCCACTGAGAAAAAGCCGGGACAATTCCTCTTTAAACTGGATATCACCATTGAAATTGAAGGTGTAGAAAAGCCGGCATTAAAAGCCGAGTGGTTGAATATGGTTTTTGCCGGCTAGTTTTTATAGGCAAGTTTGCACCTTAAAAAATAATATCTGGAGAGAAAAATGACAATTCGTTTTGATGATCGCGTCGCCATCGTTACCGGCGCCGGCAATGGTTTGGGTAAGTCTCACGCACTGGCACTGGCTGCGCGCGGCTGTAAAGTTGTGGTCAACGACCTCGGTGGTTCAGTCGATGGTTCCTCAGCGGGTTCAGCGACGCTGGCCGAGCAGGTCGTGGCTGAAATTAAAGCCGCTGGCGGTGAGGCCATCGCCAATGGTGCCAACGTGGCCAACTACGACGAAGTTGAAGCCATGGTCGCCCAGGCGAAAGCCGAGTGGGGCCGGGTCGATATTCTCATTAATAACGCCGGCATTCTGCGCGATAAAAGTTTTGCCAAAGCTGACCTCGATAATTTTCGTGCCGTGGTTGAAGTGCATTTAATGGGTTCGGTGAATTGCTCGAAGGCAGTGTGGGATTTGATGCGCGAGCAGGAGTACGGCCGCATTGTGATGACCACCTCTGCCAGTGGTCTCTATGGTAACTTTGGTCAGTCCAGTTACGGTGCTGCAAAAATGGCAGTGATTGGTTTGATGAATACCCTGGTGCTCGAAGGCCATAAGTACGGTATTCACATCAATGCATTGGCACCATCGGCTTATACGCGCATGACGGCGGATATCTTTTCTGACGAAAGCGCTGAAAAGTTAATGCCACCCGAAGCGGTGACCACCGGCTTATTGACACTTTGTGATGACGGTGCGCCAACACGCACTATTCTTGCCGCCGGTGCCGGTGGTTATGCCACCACACGTATTTATGAAACCGACGGTATTTATTTATCACCAGAGGAACGCACACCGGAAAATATTCGTGCCGCATGGGCGGATGTCGAAGATGAGGCAGGCCAGCGTGTGCTGACCAATGCCGGGCAACAAACCCAGAAATTTCTTAAGAAAAACAAAGCATCGTAAAATACGCGGGTCATTATTGGCCTGCGTTAACCCTGACAGGAGTTTAGAAAAATGAGAGAAGCCGTCATAGTTTCAAGTGCCCGTACCCCCATCGGTAAAGCCTACCGTGGGATTTTTAATGACACCGAAGGCCCCACTTTGGGCGCCATTCCTATTCGCGAAGCCGTGGCTCGCGCCGGTGTTGATCCCGCTGATATCGACGATGTGATCATGGGTTGTGCACTGCAACAGGGCACCACCGGTTACAACATTGCCCGTTTGTCTGCCCTGCGTGCCGGCTTGCCCAACACTGTCAGCGGCATGAGTATTGAACGTCAGTGCTCCTCCGGCCTGATGTCCATCGCCACCGCTGCCAAGCAAATTATTTGTGACGGCATGACCACTG
>QNFO01000320.1 GCA_003646355.1 Gammaproteobacteria bacterium | reverse complement strand
TGCGCGACTCTTCGTTGACGATTAAATCGACATAGCGCTGGCGATAGCGGGTTTCCTGGTCAGCGAGGCCGTGGAATTTCTCCGGCAGCGGTCGCAATGACTTGGTCAGCAGGTCGTATTCTTCGAGGTTGACGTAGAGATCGCCGCGCCCGGAGCGGTGCAGTGTGCCGCGCACCCCGACCAAATCACCCACATCCCAGTGGCCCCAACGCTCGCGAATATCCTTCTGAGTGGTTTTGTCGGCGTAGAGCTGAATCGAGCCAGAGACATCCTGCAGCACCATAAAGGGGCCGCGCTTGGCCATAACACGACCGGCAACACAGGTTTTGTGGCCCAGGGTTTCCAGCTCTTCTTTGCTCTGTTCTGCAAATTCTTCCTGAAGCTTATTGGCAAAATCTTCGCGGCGAAACTCATTGGGAAAGGCCTGGCCTTTCTCACGGATGGCCGCCAGCTTGCTACGGCGCTCGGCAATCAGCTTGTTTTCATCGACGGGCTGGGATTGTTCTTTACTCATGGGGATATTCCGAGGTTTGGTCGTAGGTGTTGGAGTGAAAAATTCGCTAACTAATGGTAAACAGCGGCTTTAAAGCCCTGCCTTCAAACTGGCTTCAAGAAATTTATCGATGTCGCCATCGAGCATTTGCTGGGTATTGTGGGTTTCAATATTAGTACGCAGGTCTTTAATGCGCGAGTCATCGAGCACGTAGGAGCGTATCTGACTGCCCCAACCGATATCCGATTTATTGTCTTCTACCACCTGGGCACTTTCTTTACGGCGTAATTCTTCTAGCTCATAAAGCTTCGCTTTAAGCATTTTCCAGCAATTGTCGCGGTTTTGATGTTGAGAACGCTGGTTTTGACACTGCACCACTGTGCCCGTGGGCAAGTGAGTTAAGCGCACGGCCGAATCCGTTTTGTTAACGTGCTGGCCACCGGCACCACTGGCGCGGTAGGTATCTTCACGCACGTCACTTTTACTGACTTCAATTTCAATATCATCGTCAATCTCAGGGGAGACAAAAACGGCAGAAAAAGACGTATGACGACGACTACCCGAATCAAAAGGTGATTTTCGCACCAGACGATGCACGCCGGTCTCGGTGCGCAGCCAGCCAAAGGCATAGTCACCCTGAAAGTGTACCGTCGCACTTTTGATGCCGGCAACATCGCCAGCGGAGGCTTCAATCAGCTCGACTTTAAAGCCCTTTTGATCACCCCAGCGCAAGTACATGCGCAGTAGCATTTCAGCCCAGTCCTGCGCTTCGGTGCCACCGGAACCAGACTGAATATCAAGATAGGCGCTATTGGCATCCATCTCACCGGAAAACATACGACGAAACTCGAGGATTTCAAGACGCTTGGTCAAGCTGGCGATTTCAGATTCGACGTCCGCCAGGGTGTCGGTATCGTCCTCTTCAGCGGCCATTTCGAGCAGCTCGCTATTCTCTGCGACACCAGTGTCGAGGGATTCAATGGTCTCAACGACTAACTCGAGGGAGGCGCGCTCTTTACCCAGGGCCTGAGCACGGGCGGGTTCATTCCATACTTCGGGGGCAGCGAGTTCCAGTTCTACTTCGGTAAGGCGGTCTTTCTTCTCGACATAGTCAAAGATACCCCCTGAGCACGTCGGTTCGCGCTTGCAGGTCGGCCAGAGTATTTCTGATGGGGTTAATTTCGAGCATCGGATTACGTCGCCTAAAAACGGCGTATTTTAACGAAATTGCAGCGCCCGCACTACTCTATCGGGCGTAATAAGTGTCAATAGTACAAAGCAATGGAGCTGAGCTATAAAAAGAAGGGAACTCTTGCAGGGAAAATCAGATTGGGGGCTCTAGAAAATAGACTTATCGGCCACCCTTCAAACAGGGCGGCCAATAAATCGACGCGACAGTGCTACAAAAAACTAGAGCGCCGGCCAGAGTCCACCAGAGACAGGAATGGTTACACCGGTGATATAGCTGGATTCGTCGCTGGCAAGGAACAGTGCCGTGTTGGCAATATCTTCCGGCTCGCCCATACGCTTGAGCAGGTTTTTCTCAGCGAATTCTTTCGCCACATCTTCACCGACATCGCGAATTGCCAATGTGCGGATAATGCCCGGCGCTATGCAATTGACATTGATATTGGGCGCCAGCTCTTCGGCCAGGCTGCGTGTTAAAGACGTCACGCCAGCTTTGGCGGCAGCGTAGTCTGCATGGCCCGCTGCCCCGCAGTATTCAACAGAGGAGACATTAACAATCTTGCCGTAATTACGCTCTAGCATGCCCGGCGCCAATTTGCGGGTGAGGTAGAAAATACCCTTCATATTCACGGTGAAGCACATATCCCAACGCTCTTCCTGTACTTCCAGCACCGGGGTGTAGCGGGCATCAAGAAACAAACCTCCCACCACGTTAATAATAATATCGACTTGTTTGAATTGCTTGAGGGCGCCTTCGAGCAGGGCATCGACTTCGGTTTCAACCAATACGCTGCCTTTTTGGGAAAAAATCGAAGCGCCGGGGACAAGTGAAGGCTCGACTTCTTCCACGCCCTGGGCCAAACGGGTGCCTGAAATATCACTCATTATGAGTGAGGCGCCCTCTTCGGCAAAGCGCTTTGCCACGCCCATACCCATGGGGCCACCGGCTCCGGTTATTAGTGCTACTTTTCCTGCTAATCGCATTATTTATTCCTTATTTTATGAATTTAAAAAACGTCGATTTTCTGTAGTAATTTTGAGAATTGGTAGCTAAACACAAACAGCTTCTGTCTGCTCGTAAAGTGTTCGCAGCACTTTAAACAGCGACCAGGCATCATCGCTGCCGGCAAGTTCTCTTATCGAATGCATGGCAAAGGTCGGCACACCCACATCGAGAGTCGGCACACCAATTTCACTGGCAGTAATGGGGCCAATGGTGCTGCC
>QNFO01000319.1 GCA_003646355.1 Gammaproteobacteria bacterium | reverse complement strand
TGCAGGTTTGTGATAGATGTGGCAGAAGAGATAAACCACGAGTTGGATAGGTCGGTAGGTCTCAAGGATGGGCTGGCCAGAAGAGCATGGAATCTGCCGAATGTAGGTTTTCTCAACTCGGAGAGAATCACAGGGAAGCAGGAACAACAGGAGGAAAGGTAATGAAGAAGTATATAGGTATGTTGATTGTCGCTGGTTTGATTAGCAGTGTTGCCTCGGCCGCACTTGTCACCCCTGTCATTTCGAATGGCGATTTTGACGGGGGCACAGGCGCCGACTGGCGGCTGTATGGTGGCGGCATGGGTCTTGGGTTGGGGGATGCATACGAAGGCGCCCATTCCATCAACTTCGATGCGACCAACTGGACGGGCGGGGACTATGGATTCGACCGGTGGGGCACGATGATCGATCTCGGCGGCACGGATAATACGGTCTTTTCGTTTGCCGCAAAAAACAACAATCCCGCCCTAGGCAATAGGATTGCCCTCCAGCTGGTCGAGTTCAATGGAACCCAGGCCGCACCCAACCTTACCGCCGCAGATGAAGTGCATTACTTCGACACCGGTGCGCCGGGTTCTTGGACTGAATTCCAGGTTCCCTATGCCGTACGCAACCCGGCAACCACCATGGTTAACGTGATGTTCAAGTACTACAGCACCTCCGACAACGTGAACTTCGCGCTCGCGGCGGGCAACTACAACATTGACTCCATCCAAACGATTCCCGAGCCGGCCACGCTTGGGCTGCTGGCTCTGTTCGGCGGGGCGCTGGTTGTCTTCCGCCGGAATTTTGGCTAATCGACAGTCGCACGAAAAGGCTTCTTCCCGGAATGGCAGCATGCCCTTCCGGGAAGAACCGAAAGGCTCGGGATTGCCGGTCTTCAGGCCGAGGGTCTGGGATCTTTTTGGCAAGGCAACGATAGGGAAGAGGGAGGAATGGATATGAAAATATATATTGGCATGCTCGTCGCGGCGGGCCTATGCGGCTCGGTCGCAGCGCAGGTGGTCACGAGCGCAACAATTACCCCGACCCATATCGGGGGAGTTGAAATCGGCGGAGTGGAGGGTTTTAACCACGACCTCTTTGATGGAACGGTGACGGTGACGGCTCATTCGCCGCTACATCCGGCTTCGGATCCGGTGGGGGCCGACAACTGGTTTATTTCCCCAAATGCGGAAACCGAAGGCCATTCGCCTCCCGGCCTGCTTGTTTTTGCCGACACCAACCTGCCGAACTATATCGAGTTCAACACGGCGGATGAGGTTGCTCTGGGCTCCATGGTGTTCTACCTTTCCGGCGACCACAATACAGACTCCGGCGGATACGAAGGGCGTAGCCTAAGCAATCTCGTTGTCTCCGCTGGCACGGCTTCGAACGCTCTGGCGGAAGTGGCGAACATTGCGGTCGATCCAGACTACGACGGGGCGTATGGCATGCCATGGATAAAGGTTATGGTGGAGTTTCCCGCACCTGTGACCGCCAAGTATTTCCGCATCGACATCGAGCAGCCCGACATCGGCGCGGCAAAGCCGGAATGGACATGGAACGGCCCGCGAATCCGGGAAATCGATGCGTATGGAACCAACGTTGCCACCACGGCGAGCTTCACCGCGAAAGCCATTGGGGAGGAGTCCATCGACGGCGCATCGAACGACAACTTCGAGGGCGCCACCGTCACCACCAACTCCGCGCTCCATCCGGCAACGGGCATTTCCACCGACTATTGGTTCATTTCCCCGAATGCCGCCGGCGAGCTGCTTATGGACGACAATGCCGGATCGAGGTTCGTCGAGTTCAATACGCCGCAGGCCTACAGTCTGTCGAACATCGTGGTTTCGATCAGTGCCGACAACAATGTATTTGGATTGGAGGGAAGGGCGATCTCTGGCATCAGGGTTCTTTCCGGCCTCTCCCCGGAGTCCGTGACGGAAAATGTGGTTTGCTTTGTCACGTTCCCCGGAGAATATACGGATCTGTATGGATCCAACTGGCTCGAGGTGAACATTGCCCTAGATCCCGCGTTCGCGATCGGGCAATACTTCCGCATCGAGCTCGACCAATTTGGATCGGGTACCCGGATTATGGAGATCGATGGCTATGGCGAAGTGTTTGTGGAGGACATTCTCCAGCCTGCGATCAAGGGTTGGTCCCGGGTTTCCGATACGGTCATGAGAATGGTCGTCGATGCCCCGGTCACAGCAAGCCGTTATGCCCCGCAAGGCAGGACGGATTTGAATATTGGAACCTGGGTGGACGTGCCGCATTCGGATGACGGAACCAATCCCTTTGTCGTGACCAACCTTGATTACTCTACGACGGATGCCACCGGTACCAATGAAGTGATCTATGTGCAGAGCGATGATGCCGAGGAGTTCTTTAGGATTATCGGAAACTAAGCAAGGCGCTTCAAAAAGAATGCCGTCTCCGCCCCCTTAGGTTTTTCCTTTGGGGGTTTGTCATTAAATGAAATGGGTATGGATCATTCAAATGTTTGCGGTTTGGATGATATTTGATGGAAACGCAAGTTGTTTTCGGTCAGTACATAAACGGGAAAATTGGAGATAAGATGAAAAGCAGGAGAGGCCTCAAGCTTTACCGAATATTTATGACCGTCGCTTTTGCGGGGGCGATCATTGCAACCCGAGCTATCGGCGGAACCTTGCCGACGATTTATCATTTGGATCTTCAGTATACATCAGGCTTGCCGGATGATGAGCGCTACGACGAGCGGCATGTGGCGGTGTGTTTGCAGGGATTGGCCAACCGGGAGGCTCCGCGCGTATTCCTGGGTTTCCACTCCACGGATAATATTTGGCTGACCCGTTTACAGGAATCAGGCGGCTTGTGCGAAGGGTGGACGTTGCAGAACTTGCAAAGCATTGAGGAAATAAAATGAAGAAGTTTGCATCTGTCCTGAGC
>QNFO01000318.1 GCA_003646355.1 Gammaproteobacteria bacterium | reverse complement strand
TAAGGACAGACTGGCCTACAATCATTCGGACTCCCATCCTGATGTACTGGGGTTGAAAGTACTGAGAGAACTGCGCGAGGTCGAGGACTCGAACGTGGTCGGCCCGGTTGGATGGTTATGTTGCATGGTTATGTTGCGTGGTTTATTATGTTGCAAAGTGTTTTTTTACTGAGCAAACCCTGATATGTAGAGCGAACTTCGCAACATAATTTCTGAGTCGAAGCGTAGTGTCCCTTGTATGTGAACAACTACATACAAGGAGATCATTATGCATTCGGAAACCTTTCGCATTCCCAACGACCTTCCGCCTTCATTATGCATTTTAGCTGAGCAGTTTTGCACGGATGCATTTCGGATTCGCGGCATAACTCTGGAGACGCTCAGGCTTGAGGTTTGCTACCTCTTCCGCTTTTTTCGTCATTTCGGTCCTCCCGCGTCTTCCGACAAGTTGTTCCAGACACGAACGAACGAGAACACCAACGGATTGATCCGGCGGTACCTCCCAAAGCAAATCAATTTCAAGCAGGTATCTGGGGCATTACCTCGTCATTTACAACCTCGGATTTGGCAGAAGCCGACCAGGTCTTTCCCTCCACGGTCCAGGCCTGCAAACACCTTCTCGCTTTATAGCTAAACTGGACCTTTTGGCCTGCTCTCCAATACGTGGAAATCCGTAAGATCGGATATGAACATTAGGTTGTCAGCCGATATGACCCTTGTTTTTAGATCCCGCAGGGTTTTGTACTTTACGGCCTCGGCTGTGCTGAAGCTGATGATGCGGTCCAAACTGAACGGAATGAGCTTTTTAATATTTTCGGCACCGCGAGTGCCGGTTTCGACTTCGATGGCAATGCGCTTCCCTTCCTTTTCGGCATAGACATCGATGGCTTGGTTGTTACCAATAGGTTTTTCGAGATGGACGCTCCATCCATCTTTTTCGAGTTGCTTGCGGATTTCGTTTTTCCAGTAGTTGTGGACAAGTCCGCCCTCTTTGCGCTTGGTGACTTCAATGTTGTTCCGCTTCATGGACTCGCGCATGGCGGGGGTGAAGTCGAGGAGGACGACTTTGCCGGTTTTGTTAGGGACGTCGATGGGATTAATTACTCCTTTTTTGATGAGTCCCTGTTTTGCGTGGTTGCCGCGTCTGCGGCTGATAGCCAATCTGAAATATCGCTTCACAACTCCATCGAATGGATTTGCATAGATATCTTTCATGAGTTGCTCTTCAGTTTCCGACAGACCGGTTCCAGTAGAATGCTTTTCTATTCTATGGTTTGGTGGAACATCCCCGGTTTCCTTGGAATCGGATATCTCTGCTGGTTCCCTCGTGGAAGGAGTGGAATGGGTTGAGTAAAGCTGTGCGAGATAGGTGTCGGTGACCGATCCCTTATCGAGGTCTACTTTCGGGATCTGGATTTCAAAGGGATGGATGAAACGCGACTGGAGCTTTACGACGGCATGGCCCATGGGCAGCAGTCCCAGCACGTCGCGATTTTCCTTCGGGATTCGCATCATCTCAGCGAGCGAGTTAATGTCCTTGCTGTGTTTCATATTCAGCGCGATGGTACAATATGTGTTTCCAAGGGCTGGAACAGATATTTGGCTCGGATGCTGGTCGACCAACACAATGGATTCACCCAGCTCCCGGATCTCCCGCAGGATCAGATCGATGACCGTTTCCTTGCCGGAATTGGTAAGTATGTTGTGCGCCTCCTCGACGATGATGCAATGCTTGAAGGTTTCCCTATCGGGTTCAACCATCCGGCAGTGGTGGATCCAGACCATCAGCGTTTCAATCAGGAAGGTCTTTTCGTTATGCGCGAGTGAATTGAGTTCAAGACATACGTTCTTATCCAATAACTCCTGAACACCGGTTTGCGAATCGGTATTGATGACATCGGACACCTGTCCAAAGCAAAGGCTCTGCACCGCCCGCATGGTGGAATCCATCCACATGGACTTCCGACCCTTGACCGGCATCTTTTCCAGAAACTCCAGCACATCTTTCATGGTTGGATAGCGCTCTGGATCATTTCCATAGCATCCAAATTTTGAATAGACGGCATCGATGGCCTCCAGAAGAATAAACATGACCCCCTCCCCCAGAAAGTAGGCGTGGCTGATGATCTCGATCAGCTTTTTTAGCCACACTTTCATATCGGTACCAGGCGGCGGGATCAGGGGATTGAAATGCAGCGGATGAACCGGTCTCCCGACGGTGTAGATTTCCAGTGGAACACCGTGCGCCAGCAGGTCGCGATAGTTTCGTTTCCAGTCGAAAATCAGGAAGGGCTTTTTATGGCGAACCAGTTCCTTGATCAGCAACGCCACGGTGTTGGTCTTACCCGCCCCGCTCCGGCCAAAAATCGCCATGTGCTGGATGAATTCATCCGCACGTACCCCGAAGGGATGGAGTGTTTTTTCATAGTCCAGAACCCATCCGAGTTCGTAGGGTCCGGCGGCATCCTGCTCGTTCGGCACCTGCAACCCATTTTCATCGCGCAATGGATCCTCGCCATGCTTCTGCTGGAGCTGCAGCTCGATCAACGACTCCAGTTCGCGCTTTCCGATGCCATCGGACAGCTGATATTGCCGCCACAGTTTCAGCGCCTTCACATGGCCGATGTGAACCGCTATTTTTTTGATGGATTCCTCAAAAACCATCGTCCATCAACCTCTTTTTACGCCGCTCATCGGCATAGCCTGTCCATGATTCAAAGATGTCTCCCAACAGCCGATTGGTATCTCGCCAGCAGGCAATCTCTTCGCCATTCCGCTCGTGACTCAATTGTGCTAGTTGCTTCTCCAGATCCATGCCTTGCTTAGAGCCGCGCCCCACCGAAAAGGGCATGTCGTTGATCACGGAGAGCGTGGAATTTACCCGCGACTCCTGGAATTCGATATCGTTCAATACGCTGTATG
>QNFO01000317.1 GCA_003646355.1 Gammaproteobacteria bacterium | reverse complement strand
TCATTTTTGGGAGCAGGGTGCGACACAAATATTTAATGTCGCCTCGGGACTTTGCCTGTTGGCAGCATTGGTGGCCTGGTATGGTTTTAGAGACCCACGCTTACACCGTAGTGTTAGTGAAGTGTAAAAAACTGCGTCATTTTTTTATTTCAGACTATTGGAGAATTATTAATGAAACGCTTAAGCCCCTTATTTTTCGTTTTGGCTTTTACTTTCAGTGCACTGCCAGTATTGGCAGAAAATGCGGCCACCACGGTCGATAAGCGTGAGGTGCTGGTACTCACGCCCATGCAGCGGGAACACGTACTTGGTGAGATGCGCGCTTTGTTATCAGGGGTGCAGAATGTTATTGGCGCATTGGCCGAAGACGATATGAAGGCCGTCGCCGAAACTGCTCGCCCATTGGGTCGCAGCATGGCGGGTAAGGCAGAGGATCATCTCAAGGGTGTATTGCCAAAGCACTTTATGCAACTGGGCATGGATGTGCATCATGATTTTGACCGCATAGCCACGCTTGCAGAATCGGGTGCTGATAGTAAAGCCGTGCTGAGTGAATTAAGTCGCTCAATGAAGAAGTGCCAAGCCTGCCATGCACACTATCAAATCGATACTTTGAAAAGCAGTGCTAGGGAAGAGAAAAGCTCACATCACGGACATTAAGCGATGGGAGCCTTTTGTCTTAGGACTTCAATTACTACAGCGGCTTAAAGTGTTTTCATCGGTGTGATTAAAAATCTTGCCGTAGATATCGAGCACGGTTGTCTCTTTATAGCGCAATGTAGTGGCATCGACATTTATCTGGTGCTCAAAGCCGATCGTTTTAGCGTTATCGCGCATAAAGGGCGACTGGACAATCGACCAGTCGGGGTCGTCAATTTTTGCAGCGACCTTCAGCTCGACACTGTCTTTCGATGCTGTATTAGCAGTGTAAGTACCGCCAGCGAGAATACCCACGGCGCGAGGTACGAACAGGGAGTGCATAATAATTTTCTGTGCGGCATCCCACATCCAGTAGCCAGTTTCATCATGAAATACGGCATCGTCACTGAGTCGTTTAACCACCTGGTGATAGCGCAACGCCGCCAGGGTTTGCGTTCCAGCATTGGTGACCGTGCCAGCCTCCTCAAAAACCAGTGCTTCGTAATAAGGCGTACTTTCTTCACCATCGGGCTCGGGTGCAAGGTCAGTGCCTTTTTTGCCCTCCCAGTTACCAATCAATAGTTGAAGCGGGCCGTAGTCAATTTCATTGTTGTTATCACTCATGGTTTGTCGGCGTCCTGAGTTGTGGGTAAGTCTTGATTGTAGCGCTTATTGTTTAGTGCCGAACTGATCCCGTGTAAAAACAAATGATTGGGGATTGCAGTGCTAGAATATGCCTATAACTGTGTATTAGTTACTTAGTTATAGGCGGCTCAAGGATGTCCGTATTCAAAAAAACAAGTGCACCCTGAAATACAATATTTTTGAGAGGATAAAATAATGACAGATCAACCCAATGCGGGAATGGCTGAATTCTGGAACGGCAAAGGTGGCAAAAACTGGGTCAGTCACGAAGCCCGGCTTGAGGCCAGCTTAAAGCCTTTTGGTCAGCAAGCAATGGCTGCTGGCGCTATCACTGGTGGGCAACAAATTCTGGATATTGGTTTTGGCTGTGGTGATAGTACGCTTGAAATGGCCGGCAAGCTGGGGCCTAAGGGGCAGGTACACGGGGTTGATATTTCCACCGCCATGGTCGAAGCGGCAGAAAAAAAAGCGGCAGCAAAAGGTGTTGCCAATGTTTCCTTTGAATGTGCCGATGCACAGACAAAGGCTTTCCCGGCCGATAACTACGACCTCATTTTTTCTCGTTTTGGCGTCATGTTTTTTGATGACCCCATTGCTGCATTCAAAAATATTTACACGGCCCTAAAGCCGGGCGGTCGCCTGGCATTTATGTGCTGGGCACCCCGTGATCAAAATGCCTGGGTGGGCTTGCCATTACAGGTCGTTGCCAAACACCTGCGTTTGCCCGCACCGCCGGCTATAGATGAGCCGGGGCCTTTCTCACTCAGTGAAGAGCCTCGTGTCAGCGGCATTCTTGGCGCAGCAGGTTTTGCCGATATTGCCGTCGAGTTATTTAAAACGTCCTTTGTATTGGGTGGGGATGTTGATGAGGCCTTGAGCTTTCTTATGCAGTTGTCGCCGTCGGGCGGTGCCATTAATAACGCAGAAGCGGATGAACCTACCCGGGCGCGGATTGCCCTTGATATGGCAGAGTTGCTTAAATCATACGAGAGCGACAAGGGCGTGTGTATGAATGCGGCGGCCTTGCTGGTGACAGCGAGGAAGATTTAACTAAGAAGTGTCGAGGGTATTTGTTAGTAGGGCGGGAGTGACTTTAAATTGCGTAGGCTTGTGCTCAAATATTGGGCTAGCTCGGGGAGAGCTGGCCCAATTTAGCTCACTTCTCTTCGAAGTCTCTGGCAGTGGGTGATAGCTCGCCAAACTCTCCACCCGTAGGTAGTGCGGGCTTGAAGTCGAGATGGCAGCCTTCGCAGATTTCTACGATGACATCGCCAACCTTTGAGATTGCACCCAGATCACGAGCTTTAACAGCGACAACCGCACCGGCACCAACTTCACGAAGCTGATCCGACCAATTTTGCCACTTTTTATCGCTAGCCCACTTAACATCCAATGGGCCGGTGCCGGGTATGCCCAACAAAGCACCGCCAATTTCGAGCTGTACAGCACGGCGCTCCAGCTCGCGCCACTCTTTGTCGGTTTTTGGATTGTGCCAGGCGGCGACCCAGATTGGATCAGCGGCCTGATTAACCATTGCGACCATCACAGAATTGAGACTCACCGGTAAGCTCATTGTTGCTTGTGCTTGTGCAGGTGCTTGTGCTGTGGCGGTGGCTTTGTCAGGAGATGGCGCTTTTTGCT
>QNFO01000316.1 GCA_003646355.1 Gammaproteobacteria bacterium | reverse complement strand
TAGTTTTATTAGCTATCATCAACCAACCAGCATCCTGTACAACTGTATTTAATGCATATTCTGTACCTGATACATAATTAAACTCATGTACCATAGTTTTATCAAGCGCATTTGTAACATTTCCACCTGTTATAATAGAATCATTAACTATATCATCAGATGAGTATTTAAAAGGGGTATCAACATAAGTTTGATGGTTAGTACCAAAGTATACCGTATATCCTTTAGCACCTCCATCTGTCCCTACTTTCTCAACTAAAATAGAATATACAACCCTTTGACCTGCTAAAACAACAACTGCTGTCCCCACAACACCAGTTAAAGATGTCATAACTGTTACATTTTTTTTCATATTTAGTAACGAAGATGTCAGCACTGTTATTGGAGGAAATCCAAAAGTATCCCCATTTGGTAACCCACTCCCAGAATCAAGGACATTTCCATTATTATCAGCTAAATAAACTTCAATATATAATTTCTCATTCGCCTTATCATCATCAATTTCGAATTCTATTTGACCATTGTAAGATGTTAACGGGATATCAGTATCAATAACCATTGGTTCTGTTATCCATTGAGTGCCTAAAGGCGATCTAACGTTATCATCAACACTTTGAACTTGAGTATCGGCGGCTATAATACCTTTATCTTCTTTTGTTTCGAAGAAAGTACCAGCAACAATAGTAGTAGAATCAGCTGTAAACCACTTTCTACTATATCCCGCAGGAACTACAACGGCATCTTTTCTATTAGAGCCAATTCCATTTATAAATAATTTACCTTCAGTAGCATGTACTTTAGTTACAGATGCTACTGCCCATGCATTAATATCAGGTCTGACATTAGTTAAAGCCCCTTTTATGGTAGGAGATACATATAAAATATCACCTACAACCCATGCGGCAGTATTAACATCATTCATATCTCCAAATACTAAAATCTTTGTAAAACCAGCATCCAGTGCTTCAGTTGTATTTAATCCAAATAAATTACCATCTTCTAAATCAGTGGAATCTACAGGTACAATTTCTTTATAGGCCTCATTACCAACTAAAGAATTTGTAGATTTAAATACATTCGGATCCAAAGCCGTAGCCGAAGTTCCAGAATTATTACTTGCTACAAAAAATATTTCTTGACCTATATCCTGACTTTGCCCATCAGCACTATCAGTTATAGAGTAAGTATCAGTACCGGCATCGTATTTAATATCTATCTTTTTCCAAAAAGCAACCCCACCAACTGCATCAGCAGCGGCAACAGGTCTGTATTCGGAAAATTCATCAGATGACCACCATCTTTCTCCGGCGGTTTCTGCTACTGCAGGGTCCAATAATAATATATTTGCAGTGGTATCAACGCCCGTATATAATGCTGGACCAACAGCCCCTATTATATAGGCATTTTCCAGTTTCACATAAATATTATCTGTGTCAATTACTTGAAAACATTGTTGAACTATCTCCCCTATAACTGCCGTTGGAGTATCAGTAAATACACCAGTAGCATCTAAATAATACAACTCATCTACGGTAAATCCGTGAGTTGTAATAGTAATATTACCGGTAGTAGCTACTCTAAAAGTATCTACATCAATAACTTCCATTACCATTACTTGTGCAGCATTAGCAATAACATCCGTTAATGCTGGAACCCATGCGGCCCCCACATTTAATATGGCATCACCCACAGCAAACCCATGGGTTGTTTGAGTAACAAAAGACGAATTAAGTGCCCCGGTAACTCCATCTGTTATAACATAAGCCTCTTGTAGGTCTATATATAATGTATTAACATCTATTACATATAGACACTTTTGATACACATCACCAGCAGTGACAGGTTCAGTTACAGTATAAAAATCAGTTACAAGTGGTCCCGCGGGCGTATCAGCTAAATAGTATATACTATCTAAAGTTAATCCGTGAGCCGTGATAACTAACTCCCCTACCGTAGTTGCTTTGAAATTGTCAACATCAACAACCTCACTAACTACCATATATGCCGTAGATGCAATAGCCGCAGCATCGGCCAATGTCCAAACACCGGCATTATTATACACAGGAGTACCAACTGTAAATCCATGTAGAACTTGATTAACAAGTACTCCACCAGTTAAATCCATTATCAAATAAGCGGGTTGAACTGAAATATATAAATTATTAATATCCACAACCTCGAAGCATTGCTGCACAATATCACCAACATTTGATGGTTTAATATTAGTAAATATTCCAATATTATTTAAATAGTAAGTATCCCCAATAGTAAATCCGTGAGCGGTACTTCCTAATGTCCCAGTTGTAGCTACCGCAAAATTATCAACATCAGCAACTTCCATGATAATACCTGTAGCAGAATTTGCTAAAGTATCAGTTAATGCAGCAGTCCATACTCCGGCATTATTAAACACAGCATCTCCAATAGCGAATCCATGCGTTACTTGATTAACCGCCGATGGTTGTAAAGTAATTGCCCCAGCAGCAGGAATTTCATAAGCATCTTGGAGGCTCATGTAAATAACATCAGAATCGATAACAGTAAAACATTTTTGATGTACATCCCCAACAACAGTAGGAATAGTACTCGTATAATAATCAGTTAAAGTAGTTCCGGCAGGAGTATCCGCTAAATAATATGTATTATTAATAGTAAATCCATGACCAGTAATAGTTAATTTTCCAATAGTACCTACCTTAAAATTATCTACATCTACAATCTCAGTTATAATAAATTCAGCCGCAGTTGTTATAGTAGCAGCATCAGCAGGAGTCCAAACACTCGCAGTCTCATAAATAGGAGTACCTACCACAGTAAACCCATGAGCTATTTGAGTAATAGTTATACTTCTATCTTCTATATCTTCTACCTTATCTTGTAAAGTATTAACAGCGATAATACCGTCAGTCGCATGTGATTTTGTCACATACCCTACT
>QNFO01000315.1 GCA_003646355.1 Gammaproteobacteria bacterium | reverse complement strand
TTTTGCGCGTGCAGCCACTCCTGAAAATAGTGGCCAAACATCTTGCTCGACTTCTCGTCGGCCATCATGCCAGTGAGTGCTTCGCTCCACTGTTTTTCCGACTTCTGAACCCACTCGCGCCACATTCTCATGGGCTCCATAAAATAGTTGTCTTTATCTTGGCTCATATTTTATTCCTTGCGTTGTTGGTGGGTTTTCAGTGTTTTGAAAGCACTATTGTGATTTAGGAGTCTACGTTTTTTTCTTTACCGCTAGATGACTTGTCACATGGTTCGGTGACATTTCCAGCCATTTTCATAAAATTATTGAGAGTGGCCTTGTGCATGTCCAGCAAGGTAAACCAGTTGTTAAGAAACAGGGAGCCGGTTTTGGTGAGGCTGTAAACCCTGCGTGCCGGCCCGTCTGTTGAGGTGTCCCACATTGATGAAATCAGCCCGGTCTTTTCCATCTGGCGCAATGTGCGATACAAGGTGCCGCTGTTGTAGCCGCCGTAGCCAGCTTCTTCCAGTTTATTGGCGAGCTCGTAGCCATAGCCCGACCAGTTCTTAAGCAGGGCGAGCAAGTGTGCACGAAGCATTTCGCTAGGCAATTTGGTGGTTGATGTTTCTTTCTCTTCGGCCATTAGAGGCCTCCGTTTAAGTATTGAAAATTGCTCAAGTGCAAATTGCATCTATTTATTGCTTGACACTATATGCAGACTGCACTTAAATGGCAAGCGTATCTTGATGCTGCTTGTCGCCTTCAGGATAAAACGGAGCTAATGGATGTTCTACGAGATCCACACAATTTATCTGAGGAAGAGTAATGACCGAATCTAAAGCCAGCGCTACAAAAGCAAGTTCATCGTCAAAGTCTGCAAAAACAGAGGCCGGTACAGCGGCAGAAGTGCAGAGCTATATCGATACACTGATTGAAAACCAGAAAGTTGTTAGCGGTGCTTTCAAAAGCGCCCGTGAGCGCGGTGTTCGCTTAAGCGATTCTCTGGGTAAGCGTATTGCTGACAACCAGGCTGAAGCGCTTGAGCTGACAAAAAAGCTTGCTGCTAGCCCTAAAGATTACCAGGCCAACATGAGTGTTCTGTTGGAGTCTTTATCCCAGTCACAGGCTGAAGCTTTTGATGTTTTCAAGGCGATGGTCAGCGAGCAGCGCGATATGTCTAATGCCTTTAACTCTACGGCAAAATCCCTTTTTGAGGGTACGCGCAGCTCTTCAAAAGCAGCACTCAACTTGTACCGTTCATGGGGCCTTGAAAACCCAATGACCGAGATGGTTAAGAAGTCTTTTGAGAATGCCAAAGAAGTTGCTGAAAAAATGACCAAGTCTGCTGCTTAGTCTGAGCTCTATAATGAGGGTGGTTTGCGTCGCTAAGCCGCCCTCGTTTTTCTGAAGCGTAATTTGAAGTAGTATGCCGCCCTGTAATTTTCGTGAGTTGTTATCGGGTTGGCTGCAAAATTCGCGCAAGTAAGGATTGAATCATGAGTGAACACAATACCAGTGATGTAATGGAGGAGCTGCTTGATCATCTAGAAAATGATGGTGAAGACGGCCCTTTTGCTCATGATCCGTCAATTGAATCGACGCTGACGCCAATCTGGCGTGAAGTTATTTTCCCCGCTGAATTGACCGCTCTGCATTGCCATCCCGTGTTTTGGGGCCGTGGTGTAGAACACGGTAATGGCGAGCCAGTACTGGTGATTCCCGGCTTTATCGCCAACGACCTTATTATGCTACCGATGCGCCAATGGATGCGTCGTATTGGCTACAAGCCCCACGCGGCGAATATTCACTGGAATACCAATTGTCCCGAAAAGACGGCGACCAAATTGATCCGCCAAATTGAGGGTATTCATCGCAAGACCGGGCAAAAAGTCATTCTGGTGGGTCACAGCCTCGGCGGCATGCTGGCTAAATCTATCGTGCAGAAAGTACCAGAGCTGATTAACCGGGTTGTTACAGTGGGTTCGCCTTTTAGAGATATTGTCGAAGCGCATCCCTCGGTGACCGGGGTTTGGGATTATCTGAAGATCGGTCAGGGTAAGTTGGTGGGCCGGGATTTAGGTGCATCCTGTGGCACCGGCTACTGCATGTGCGACTTTGTGCAAAACATGATCGCACCGCGCAGTATTGATGTTCCACAATTCGCTATCTATTCGAGAAATGACGGCATCGTTGGCTGGCAGAGTTGTGCCGAAGAAGACGAAAGCCTCAATACCGAAGTCAATAAGGCCTCTCACATGGGCCTTGCCTTTAATATTGGTTCCTATAAAGCGCTGGCAAAGCGCATGGCCCAGGCAGTTTAGTTTCGTCTGTCGTCTGTCGTCTGTCGTCTGTCGTCTGTCGTTTATAGTTCTTCTCTGCTTATCGCTTGACCCCTGGCATTCAGCCAGGCAATAAGTGCCCCGCTTATTAGTCCGGACATGTGCCCGGCCCAGGAAATATGTGGCCGAAAGTCGAATACGGAGAACAGGAAGCTGGGATATAAAACCAGGGCGGCCACGGCGATGACAATGGCTTTCGTGGAGCGTCGAAAATAGGCATCGGTAATGATAAAACCCCAAAGCCCTAGAACGACGCCACTGGCACCGATATGGTAGGCCTTACTGCCAAAGAGCCAGACCCCGAGCCCCGTAAACAGGCTTAAGATTGCCCATAATTCCCACAATTCAACCTGTTTTTTTGTCTGTATTAAGAGACCCAGGCCGAGCAGCGCCATACTATTGCCCAGCAAATGCCAAAGGTTGGCGTGTAAAAAGGGCGCCAGGGCGATATGCCATAACTCGGGGACACTGCGCGGCATGATGCCGTAGTGATGCAGGTCGCCGGGAATCAGCCATTGCAGTCCATGCACCGCCCACAGCGCGGCGAGTAAATAAATGACAGCGGGTACTTTTAGCAGGCTTGTAAAAGCACTCATGAGGTGGCGTCAACCTCTGCGTT
>QNFO01000314.1 GCA_003646355.1 Gammaproteobacteria bacterium | reverse complement strand
TTAGCAGTAACGCAAAAAAAAGCCCTCGATTAAGAGGGCGGAGAATAGAGGCTATTTTCGACTGACTGGCTAGCCATACCAGCAGGAGCACGCAGTCTGAGTTTAATCGTAATCTTCGCGCTTAAATTCCAGTTTACCACCTGTTAGGTCATGTAGCCTTATCGCCCCATTCTGAGGTGGTCCCCCGGCTAGCGTTACGAGCCCATTAGTGTGTCTCTCTGCCATGTACCCCGGCAGAGATTATTCTAATGAATTGCCGAGCGCAGTCCTGTTTTACTGGCAGGCTCTCATCCGCTTACATTCGCCAGCGGCTAATATTTCTGCATCCTCCATAGGGTATAAATCAGACAAGTGCCCAATATCCCCGTCTCATATCGCACAACTGTCATCTAGGTTAGTGCTTCTTGAATAGCCCCCCAGTATTTAATTCCTCCATTAGTTTTTTTGCTGGGCTATCTTTGAGTTCTGTACTCGTTCTTTCCGCTATTAGGGCGCTCGTTACTACAGCTAGAGTTTCCAGTATATGTGTGTCTGTTTGGTTAGCTAGTAGTTGTATTGCGATAAGTACGCTGTTGAGCATGTCTCGGTTGCTCCCTGCGAATAGCTGAGATACCGAGCCCTCTTTTCGTGCGATTGTTACCTGTATAAAATCTATTTCTGAAACCTCCTGTTTTTTGAGTTCGCTTATTACGTCTTTTATGAAACCTTCTAAATTATCTGTGTACTCAGACATCGTTTTCTCCTAGTTTAAATATCTCGTCTACTTTTTCCAGGATATCGGTTCCTAGAATTGCGTTTACGGTGGGGGTTGCTCCGCTACTCATGGTTATAGTTACGTATTCTACTAATAGCTCTTTTAAGAATACTCGTTCGTCGGACAGTACCATTTCTATTGCGTCGGAGACCCCCATTTTATAGTTATCCCCCGAGTATTTTTTCCGTTCTTCCATATTTGCACCATGTTTATGTTGTGGTGGTTGAGGTACGAAGTTAATTTATGAGGGCTTTTGGGGATGTTGCCTATACACCAGTCTAAGAGAATTCCGATCTCGTCTCGTGATATGCAGTCTGGTGGAGATTGTAGTATGTTGTTGAGTAATGTGTTGTATGGCCCATATTTAAAGCTTTCGATTGGGGATAGAAGGTCTGGGTCATTAGGTAGTTGGTCTATAAAGAACTGCAAGTCCCCCGTATTTAGCGCATCTGATACAGAATCGACAGCGGTTCGGTTGATTTCCACCAATCTTGCTTTCGCAGTGTTGAGTATTGGGGTGCGGGCGTCTTCTACGCTTATTTTATAGTTGTGGAGATAGTTGTAAAAGTCTTCGAGTTCAGTGGGTATGAGCTCATTTACTTCGGCCCCAGTGATTCTTAGTGGGTTGGTCTGGTACCCCCCAACATTGAATCTTCGATCGTCAGGCGGTATTTCGACAGCAGCGGGCTTGTTGGAGGCAAAGATGATGTTCGAGTAGTTCACTGCCATATAGGGCAGCTGGTACATCTTACGTATTGAGATCGTGGGTTCTACGATTAAGTTCTTTAGTTTGGCGTTTATTTTGGAATGGTATAGGCTCTTGCCGCTTTCTATTTCGTCGATGAACACTAGGAACTTGTTTTCCATGAAGCCTGTGAATTCAGACTCGAGCTCCTCCATGCGCTTGGCGGTAGTGTTATCTACCCCTAGTATTGGGGTAAGGATGTGATGGAACAGTACTCCTTTGCCTGTTCCCTGTGTGCCTTGCAGTACCCACGCAGTTCCGGTGCTGGTTTTCTTTTGTACGATTACAGCTACCCAGTTTATGAACCGGGTGATTGTTGGGGGGTCTCCACCTAATACGTTTTCGATTACCTTATATATAGTAGGGGGGATCTGGGTTACTTTCTTGTTGCGTTTTAGATTTTGGAATTTGCTGGGTTTATATTGGTTAAGGGTCTTGGCCTCGGTGTCTATCGTTACGAGCTGCTTGGGATCCCACAGTATGTCCCAATCTGGGACGAACTCGCCCATGAACTGACCGTGCTGTGACATGAAGTGGCGTAGTTGGCTTTCGCTTTTGGCCATGGCTAGATTTAAGGCGTTGGTATTTAGGTTGTACGTCCCATTGAAGTAGTTACTCGATTTGAAATCACGGAAGGCGAAGTAGATAGTGCCGTCAGCCGTAGGTTTATGGGCTACGTTCTCGGCTACTTTCTTAGCCCAGTATTCAGGTAGTAGGTCTTCTGTTTTGTAAGAGGGCTCACCTTTGAAATTACTTATGAAGGTGGGGTTATCTTCTGGGTGGAAATAGGCCCAGCTGTCTCCGCCATTTAGATTTAAGTAGACAAACCCACGCTCTATTTTCGTCCCCGTAATTACTGCGGTGTCTGGGTTTGATGCATATTCTGTAGTGCCCGTGAATTTATATTTGGTGGGTTTTCGTTTAGGTAAATTGGCTTCTAGTCGTAATTCTGCTACTCGTGAATCTGTTTTTGAACGCAGGGATTCCTGAGACTCTATGTTGGTTGGTAGTTTTAAGCGGCGTTTTTGTTTGTCGTGTTGAGATATGCGCTTAGTGGTCGTGAATGGGTCTTTTATGTCTTTGCTTAGTTCTGGTGGGGCTACATATAGTAGTTTGTCGTTTTGACAGGTGGTTATGTCTAAGGGCCATAGCAGGCTGTTGTTTGTTTTTGTGAGTACTAGCTGAGTGCGTAGTATTGGGGTGTTTAGGTTCAGTCCTGTGAGCCAGTGTTTGAGTATTTGCGGGGTTACCTGGGCATCCAGGAGCATGAATACGTGGCACCGTAATCCTGTTCCCTGTTCTATATTCATACTAGATGACCATTGCAAAATATAGTCCGTATCAGCGCAGTTTATATCTTCTAGGAATTCTGATACGGAGTCGTATCCTTCTATGCCATCCAGGTCTAGACATATCCATTGAGTGTGAGTGCTGCTGTCAGTGCTCCCGGCTC
>QNFO01000313.1 GCA_003646355.1 Gammaproteobacteria bacterium | reverse complement strand
AGTAGCGACGCCCTGGTACCTTGGCGCTGATGCCAATTTCGGACCTGACAAACCCCAGCTTGAAATGTCGCCCGATAGTTATGTCTACGATCCCGAAGATCCCTGTCCGACCTGTGGTGGCACATTATTAATGCCGCCTAAATATACGCCGGGGCCTCTTGATCAAGCGCCTATTCTCGATCGTCGCGATGTACTGGTTTATACCTCGGACGTACTGACGGAGGATTTGGAATTAGCCGGGCAGGTCAGTGCTGAAGTTTATGCCAGTACTTCTGCGCTGGATACCGACTGGATGATTAAACTCTGTGAGGTGCGTGCCGACGGCAAGACATTTAATGTGTGTGACGGTGTGCTGCGCGCCTCTTATCAGGTTCATCAAACAGGGCAGGCATTTGAGCCGGGCGAGGTGGTGAAGTGGAATCTTAATTTGCTGGCGACGGCGATGGTGTTTAAGGCAGGGCATCGTCTACGCGTGATTATTACATCGAGTGACTTTCCCCGTTACGATCGCAACCCCAATACAGGTGAGGTGGGGGTTGAGGCAGTGGGAAGCGTGTCGGCTTTACAGAAGGTTTACCACGACCAGCACCATGCGTCGCACATTGTGCTGCCGATTATTCCATAAGAAAGACTATTAGGGAGCCTCTGAACAAGCCATGAACTCGTATCTGACGTCTAAAATATTCAGCTTCTTCGTTGCCAAGCTTCGCAATAGCTAGCTATTACGTGCGCTTTGCGCCTTGAATCTAAAAATTTTAGCTCGCCACCTACTTCGCTCAGACTTAATCAGAGGCTCCTTAGATTTCTTTGCCAACAAGCGGACATTCTTTTCTCCGCTTGTTGGCAATGTTCAATTGCAACTACCTACTCGATAGGTAGTTATTTTTTTATTGGGTTAGCCCATAGCTATCACGACGGGCGAGAAAGGTTTCAACATCCACCGCCATCGACAGCACATCGTGAACCTTGCCTTCTCTGTCTTTCACTTCATTTTCAAGTAGAGCTTCGGGGCGAAAGCCTAGTTCCTGGAAGAGTTTTCGGGCGCCAGTCTGGTCGAGGGTCATGCGGGCATATATTTTTTCTATGTCCTGATCCAGTGCGATTTGAAAGAGTGCGCGGACAATAACTCGCCCAATACCTGACTCTCTGCAATTGGGGCCAACCATTATGCGCAGTTCTGCAACATGGCGGGACCAATCAATATCACCTCGGCTGAGGGTTCCGTAACCAACAATAGCACCGTCGACGGTGGCGATAATGGTGGTGTTGGCACCGGCTTCAATTTTCTTCACCCACGATGTAATAACCTTGGGCTGAAGAATATCGCGGCGCAGAAACATTAAATCGTGAGCCGGTAAGGTTTTGGCAAAAGCTTGTATGTCGGTCGCGTCCTGCGCAGACATCAAGTGCAGTGAGCCCTGGCCGTTTCTTAATTTAACGTCTTTGGGGAATGTATCCAAAATTAACTCTCCAGCAAAAAAATGCTCTTTAATTTAATGATTAAAATAATGGGTGGTAATTACAGCGACCTTTCAGCGAGCCAATTGGCGACCTGTGGCCAAAGACGAAAGACAGCGTTACCACCGGCAATTAAACTGACGTGCCCGCCTTTAAGCGCAATCTCTGACTTGTCATCACTGCCGATGAGTTCGATGAGTTCTTTTGATGCGGCGGTGGGCACAATGTGGTCATGTACGGCGGTAACATGAAGGAAAGGTGTGAGAACATTTCCCAGATTGACCGTTTCACCCGAAATTTCCAGTTGTCCTTTAACGAGTTTATTGTCCCGTAAAAAATCCTGAAAAAGTTGCCGAGCGGCCTCGCCTGCAATCGGCACCTGATCTGCTGTCCAGCGTTCAAAACGGTAGTGGGCCTCAAGAAATTTATCGTCACCGGCGTTATCCAGTAATTGCATGCGGCCCGCGGCTTTTTGCAAAGGACGCAGGGCTTGCAACATGCTGTCAATCATACCCCCTGGGATATTACCGAGTTGATCGACAATTTTGTCAATATCAAAGGTTTGATTGTCGGCCCAGCTTTTATACAGAGGCATCCCTTCCGTGTTGACGGGAGTGGCAATGGTAACCAGGTTTTTGATGTTCCCGTCGGGGTGCAAGGCGGTATAAAGCGATGCGATAACCCCGCCCAGACAGTAGCCTATTAGTGACACCTCCTCCTCGCCGCAGTCCTCGGCAACCTTTTCGAGACAGTCTGGCAGGAAGTTGTTTACATAGTCGTCAAAACGAAAATGCTGGTGTTCTTTTCTGGGTAGGCCCCAGTCAATAAGGTAGACATCAAAGCCCTGCGCCACCAGATATTCGACAAAGCTTTGCCCGGGGGCAAGATCGACGATGTAATAGCGGTTGATCAGGGACATAACGAGAACGATCGGCACCCGATAAATCTCTTCACAAACCGGTTGGTAGTGATAGAGCTTCATGGAACCGCGGGAGTAGATAATATCTTTTGGCGTTACGCCGTGATCGAGGGCGAGGCCGTCGAGGTGCTTTAAACCATCAATATTGCGCGACAGTACTTTTTCGACGGCCTTGTGGATTTTGTCGTCAACATCACTTTGACTGCTCATTAAACTATGCCTACTTGTCGTCGGGTTTACTTGCCAGCTTCGGGCTGCTTTCGGCTTTGGCTGGAGGCTTACGGGTTCGCCTGGGCTTGGCCGGCGCCGCTGAAGGTGCCTGGTTGCTGGCAGCGAGTTGCTTTTTAAGCTGATGGATTTCGGCGGTTAGCGTCGAGAGGGCATCTTCAACGCCACCCAATCTGTCTTCCACGCCGAGTACGTCGGCACGCGAGGGCAAGTTGAGCGCGGCCAGCTGCTGCCCGATCATTTCTGTGAACATATTTTGCGCGTGCAGCCACTCCTGAAAATAGTGGCCAAACATCTTGCTCGATTTCTCGTCGGCCATCATGCCGGTGAGCGCTTCGCTCCACTGTTT
>QNFO01000312.1 GCA_003646355.1 Gammaproteobacteria bacterium | reverse complement strand
GGTCAGGCTCCGGCTTGTATGCATTCCTGTGTGGGTCGTATTAGATACCTCGGAGTGATGCTTTATGATGCAGATAAAATTCATGATGTAGCCAATGCTTCAGAAAAAGATCTTCTGGACAGTCAAATGAATATTTATATGGATCCATTCGATCCTGCAGTTATAAAAAGTGCCCGTGCCAATGGGATTGCTGATTCTACCATTGATTCAGCTCAAAAGTCTCCTGTTTATAAATTCGTAAAGGAATGGAAAATAGCTTTGCCATTGCATCCCGAGTTCAGAACAATTCCAAATTTGTTTTATGTTCCGCCAATGTTGCCTGCTATGGCCAGCGTTGATGCCGAGGGAGTATATGAAACTACTTCAGACTCACTTTGGGCGGGAATCGAAAAGTCAAGACTTCCTATGAAGTATCTTGCTTCTTTGTTTTCTGCCGGAGATGTAGATAAAGTCCGTGATGTACTCAAAAAACTGTTGGCCGTAAAAATCCACAGGAGAGCAGAAACCGTCGGAGACTTAGATGAAAAGGAAATTAAAGATGCCTTGAAACAGGTGAATATGACCGGAGACGAAGCCGATAGCATTTTCAGGCTAACCTCTTTGGCGACTTTCGAAGAACGTTTTGTAATACCACCTGCACATCGTGAAGAGTCGATCGAAATGCTCGAAGCAACAGCAGATGCTAAAGGCGAAACGGGATTTGGATTTAAAGAAAAACCTTCACGGGGATTATAACCTGCATAATGCAGGTTATAAATATTGAAAATTGTAAAGGGATGGTAATTACAACATTGACTTTGGTTTAATTAAAAGTAGGATAAAGCAACATGAAGGATAAAACCCAATATGCATTATTATCAGAGCTGTTCCGGTATCCGATGAAAGGATATCAGGATCGGGTAAACCTTTGCATGTCTTTTTTGCAGACGAAATATCCTGATGCTGCAAACGAAATGCAACGATTTGTTGATTACATCAATGGAAAATCAGTAGAAAGCATCGAAGAAGTGTTTGGAAAAACATTTCACATTCAGGCCATCTGCTATCTTGATATTGGGTATGTGATATTTGGCGAGGACTACAAGAGAGGTGAATTTATGGTTCACATGAAAGAAGAGCAACGAAAAGCCAACAATGACTGTGGCGAAGAATTGCCGGATAATCTTGCCAATGTCCTCATGCTGATGACGAAAACAGATGATAAGGAGTTTTTGGACGAATTGGCAGTAAAAGTATTGATTCCGGCGCTTAATAATATGCTAAAAGAGTTTGACCTGGCGCGGATGGAATTGAAAAGAAAAATTCTAAAGAAAAAGCACAGGGTGTTGATCCAGCAAGATATTGAATATGGAAATATTTATTTCAATGCCTTAAAAACGCTCTTGCTGGTATTGGAAAAAGATTTTGAAGAGGTGCAGTTTGAGGCTCCCGAGGTAGTGACTACGTTTGGTACAAGTTTTCTGGCAAATTGTGGTACATGTTCGACCCCTGAACATTCCGAAGTCAAAGTCAGCAATTAGCGTGAGGGTGATTATAAGATAAAAAAAAGAATACGAATATGTTAGATCTACAAATAGTGAAAAGAGCAAATCGTCAATGGATATATACAATATCTCTGTTAGCAACTTTCTTGTTTTCGTTTTGCTTGTCCTATGCCCAGACCTCCGGCGAAGATATATTCAAACAAAATTGTGTGGTGTGCCACCGAACCGATGATCAGAAAATGGTAGGCCCGGGGCTGAAAGGAATAAACGAGAAGCGATCTGAAGAATGGCTGAATAGTTGGATAAAGAACTCACAAAAGCTGATCGAAAGTGGGGATCAGGATGCGATAGCAATATATGAGGAGTACAACAAGACCCTGATGTTGCCCTACGAAATGTATAGCGATGATGAAATAAAATCGGTCCTGGCTTATATAGATGTAGCAGGAGAAGCGGGGGGTACTGAAATTGCCACCGCAAGTCCGGGAGCCAGCGATACTTCTCAAAATGATCAGCTGGTCTTAAGCGATAATTTTATGTTTATGTTTTACATCGCCATAGGGCTTTTTGCATTTATTCTCATCGTATTGATCTGGATATTCTTTTTAGCTAAAAATCTTTCAAGCCAATTGGAATATCCATTTATGGTTATAAAGAAAAATCACAATCTGGTTTTTATCCTGATGCTCCTTTTGGCATCCCTGATTGTATACCTCCTAGCAATTGGGCTTATTGATCAAAACAGGGTATTGCATGTGTTTTTATTTACCATATTTCCATATTTATCCATTTTCATTTTTATTATCGGAAGCATCATCAGGTATAGATCTACCGGATTTAAAGTATCATCCTTGTCGTCTCAATTTTTAGAAGGCAAACAATTGTTCTGGGGCTCACAACCTTTCCATTGGGGATTATTAGTATTATTTACCGGTCATCTGACTGCATTTCTTTTTCCCAGTTCAATTATATTGTGGAATGGATCGCCGGTTAGACTACTGATATTAGAAGGAACATCTTTTGTTTTTGGCCTGTCAGTACTCTTTGGTCTTTTTATGCTGATCAAAAGAAGGCTGACTTCAAAAACATTGTTGATGGTTTCCAACAATATGGATTTATTGGTTTATGTTGTGCTGTTGGTGCAGGTCATCTCAGGACTTAGCGTGGCATACTATCTGAGGTGGGGTTCGTCCTGGTTTGCCGGTGTACTCACGCCGTACCTTAATTCTGTATTTGTGTTCAATCCCGATATTGCAGCAGTCAGCGCTTTGCACTGGCTTATTCAAATACATATTTTTTCTGCCTTCTTTATTTTGGCATTGATTCCTTTCACCAGGTTTATGCATTTTCTTGTAGCGCCGATTGATTATTTGTGGAGAAGCTATCAGATTGTCACTTGGAATTGGAATAGAAAAGCTATCCGCACAAGTACTAAACATACATTTGGCAGGGAAATAAAGAACCATTAGAGG
>QNFO01000311.1 GCA_003646355.1 Gammaproteobacteria bacterium | reverse complement strand
CAAATGTGGGCGTAAAATAACGTAGCCCGCCACTTTCAATAGTGTAACGACGAGCAACCACTGGCAATAGACTTTTGGCACTATTTAACTCATCAGCTAAGGAGAAGTTGCCAAGATTACTTAACTCCTCCTGTAGGGCTGATTCTAAATCAAAATCACTGCCCTGCCACACCCGAAACTCGCTGTTGTATCGGCGATAGGTAATGACAGATTGGTCTCTCAACTTCTTGGCGGCTCTGGTGCATACAGGCTTGCTTGGCATACAAGTTTCAAGCAGCTCCTTGGAGGCCTTAAACCCGCCTTTGCTACCGATAATATTAAGAATGCCTATGGTCTTTAGCAAGTTAAGTTCTTCTTGCTTGGCATCGCCTAATCGCTCTATAGCGGTGACAACTTCAGCCCAACGCCTATGTGTTAGGTAATCACCCATGACAGCAGGCTGATTAGTAATGAAATAGTCGTAGATATGATGCGGGTAAACGTAGCTACCCACGCCTTCTAGCTTGGATAACATATCCTGCAGTCCAAATTCTTCATGACTACCGAGATAACTGAACAAGGTTCGCTCATTCTGAGCGACTTTCTGACAAAGCAGTGGCAGAAGCACAGCGCTGACTGGATGCAGGGGGTAGCAGCTTTCAAAAAGAGCGGTAGCCTCATCATGCGTTAAGCTGCCCGGCAATGCCTCCAAACCTTCGAGCACGGTAATAGTCGTATCAACGTGCTCCCTAACCGTCTTTTGCTGTGTTTTAGTAAAACTATGCTCAAAAGCGGCAGACACAACACGAAGAACTTGCTCAGCACTTTCGAGAAACGGTACCTCTTCAAACCGGCCTTGCACCTTAGACCATTCATTTTTTAGGCTTTCACCCAGGCCTTTGGCGTATTGTTCGAAAGACTGGTGCAGCAACGCAAATATGTATAAGTTAACTTTATTCCCAGCACACGCATGCTCCGCCAATGCCTGCAACAAATAAATATCATTGGCGCCATAATGCCGCGCTTCGTATTCCAAAAACTTACCGAGTTCATCAATAACCAGTAAGATACCGGCACAGTTGGTTTTTTCCAGTTGAGCTTGCAACTCTTTAAGAAGATCAACCACATCGGTAGTAACCACCTGCTTAGATTCAGCAGCGGATCGCAGCTTCTTGATAATGGCCGGCTTCTTGCCCTTTCGGCCTCCCCAGTGAATCTCTGCCGCTTCGGCCATACCGCGTACTAAGCGCTGACTCATTGGCTCAGGGGCACCCGTTATAAGAACCTTAAAATATCCCTGGTTATTTTTAGTCGCCTTTTGATATGGCTTCACCAGCTCTTTATCGGTTGCTCTTAATACTTTTTGTGCAACTTTGGTAGCAACATCATCCGGATGAGATAACAATTGTGACAAGAACACTGAGAATGAGGATTTACCCGAACCGTAGGGGCCCACCAACGACCAAGCACGCGGAGCTTGCCCTGCATGAAAGGTATCGGCAACTTTGGCAAAGGTTCGTAGCGCTCTAGATGTGGGGATATAAGCCTTTACAACTTCAACGGAATTGGCATCGCGCTCCAGGTTAACAGAGCGAGTATAATGCGTGTTAACCGCTACACTATCTATCAGGCTCATGCTGCCTTGCCCTCTTTACCTTGTAATGCGCCGCTATAATGCTTACGCAAAAATTCTTGGGGATCGCATTCATCAACTTTATACAGTTGATGAATTCCTGCCGTTTCGCGCACCTCAAATACATTTGGTAGATAGGCGACTAACTGCTCTAGCTTGGTAATGAGGTCGTTTTCGGTCAAACGAAAAACAGAGCCTGGCGCCGGGAAGTCATCACGGGAGTACATAAGCTCTTCAATAGGAATCGCGGTAGAATTCCGCTGCTCCAATATTTGCGCAACAGCAAAGCCAAGCACTCCCAAAGGTAGGCCGTTGCGCACTTCAGGTTTCGATTGAAAACTTCTGCCCCCTGCCGTTTGGGTGCATAAATGTAACAGCGCCAAGGGTGAATCGAGTGCTTCTTCAAGAGGCGTGCGACCATTCCCTTTCGATTGGGTGTACATACGGTGTAGAAGCTGCGCATCATTTTTGATGGTGGCCATGGCTGGACGCCGTTTTTCCACCACACTCTCTTTAATAAAATCAGACAAGGCGGTGATTAATTCCTGGCTAGTGAATTCTGGCTTATGGAATTTGTTAAAAAACCAATACCAGGAAGTGGCAAGCTCAGGATTGGTGGCCAGCAACCAGTGGATTAACCAGACAGTGGCCTCATCCTCTAGATATCGGTCACGACCGATATCCTTATCCAGGATGAACGCCCCCACAGCCGTTGCATTTGGCTCATTTACGTCGATCATCTGACAAGCGCGAAGCCAGTATCGTATGGATAGCACCATATTTTTGCCAACGCCGAGAGCGACAGTGGCTCGATCGACATTTTCAAATATCTCAGGATCATCTTGCAAAGCCTGAAAACCCTTCGTCAACCAGCTATAGCGCAGGGAAAAGGTCTCGTGACGGCCGAAAGCCACCTTTGTGCTGTCAAATTTCATCCACTGATGCCTGTCAAATAAGTCTTTATTTCTCGTTAACGTATGCGCCATAACTCTCCTCCTTGAAAGTTACTCCGCTCATCCTGAGCATTTGCATTATAGGAGCCAGATTAACTACTGTATATACATACAATAAATCATATCTGCTCGCTCATAAGTTATTGAAATTAAAGACATACACCCCAAATTGACTGATAGGAATATTTTGGCATATATGGTAGTTTCTGGCTAGGATTAATACCAATTATGGTGTGTAACTAAAGCAGGCATGAGATAACTGTGGGCCTAACTGCTCATCCGAATGACGCGGAATATCTTCGGCATCTCGACCCCAGCGGGCCACAATCAAAAGCACTGCCTCGTCTTCAGACTGCTTGTCAATTACCAGGTTAATCGAGCTTGTTATCGTCT
>QNFO01000310.1 GCA_003646355.1 Gammaproteobacteria bacterium | reverse complement strand
CCGGCATTAAAAACCTAAAAACACCGGCACCAAACTATTTTTCAGGGGGCCAGCCGACAGGCGAGCAACTTACAGCGTTGGCGGGAGCAGGGGTCAAACATGTCATCAACCTACGGCCTGCATCTGAAACACCAAAACTCGATGAAGCTAGTCTGGTAGCCGATAGGGGAATGAGCTATCACTCTCTGCCTGTAGATGGTGCGGCGGGTTTAAGTTTGAATAATGTCAAAGCCCTCGATCAGCTATTTAAGCAAGCGGGTGACGAGAAGGTTTTCCTCCACTGTGCCAGTGGTAATAGAGTGGGTGCGCTAATGGCGCTGCGTGCTTCGCTTATTTACGGTGAAAGCACAGATGCCGCTATCACGCAGGGCAAAGCCTGGGGCCTGACTCGTCTGGAGCCAGAAACTAGGCGTTTGATGGGCACTCTTTAGCGTAAAAGTCGCTCAAGTCTTCAAGGGGCATTCATCGTAAGGTCTCTCATCTTAAGATCTAATGGCAAGGGTGTTGTTCCTTCGCTCTAACAAGCAAAGCCCAATATGCGCCTAGATAAATTTGTTTGTAAAAGCACTAATCTTAGTCGGGCGAAGGCTGTGGAATGCATTCGCGCCGGCAAGGTAGTGGTCAATGCTGTAGCGGTTTTTGTTGAGTCAGTTCAGGTGCACGAAAATAACACCATCACGCTAAACGCGCAGTTGCTTAAACCCCGAGAATTTCGCTATTTAATGCTTCACAAGCCCGCTAATACTATTTGTTCAAACGTTGATGAAGCTTACCCATCCCTGTTTGGTGCTTTGGATGTTGATCGCGCCGATGAGCTGCATGTGGCAGGGCGTTTGGATGCCGATACTACAGGCTTAGTGCTGGCGACCGACGACGGCCGCTGGTCGTTCGATATTATTCGCCCCCAAAAACACTGTAAAAAAGTCTATCGCGTGGGATTATCGCAGGCAATCGAGGAGGCGCAGATAATAGACCTGACGGCACAGTTTGCAGCGGGATTACAGTTGCAAGGTGAGGGGGCATTAACTCGACCCGCGCAATTAACAATCCTGAGCCCAAAGGAGGTTTTACTCACCATCACCGAAGGCAAGTTTCATCAAGTAAAGCGCATGTTTGCAAGTGTTGGTCATCGAGTCGTCAGCTTGCATCGCGAAAAAATAGGCGAGGTGAGCTTAGATATCGAGGTTGGAGCATGGCGCTATTTAACGGCGGAAGAAGTGGACTCTTTTACAGGCGAGCCTTAATTTAGGGCGCTCGGTTTGATTTGGCTCCGATTTTATAGACTTAGAAGAACACCAAGCTAACGATATTATGCTGGCTGTTCTGGTAGGTTTTTCTTATAGCTTAAGCGCTTTTACTCTTTGATGATTGGCCTTTCTACGACTGGAGCCGTATTCAAAAATCAAATACACCCTAACGCCCGGTCGGCCTCTGGCAGCTGATGTTGACTGAACACGTCTATGCCGTGCTGCTTGAGTAAGGCGACGGTGACGCCAACCCCGGTGATTTTCTGCCGCGTAAAGCTGCCGTCGTAAATGCTCGAGCTGCCGCAGGAGGGACTACCTTCGGTTAAAACCGCGACTTTAATGTTGTGTTGCTGGCATAGCGCGAGGGCGAGTTGTGCGCCTTTTTTAAAGATGGCGCTGACCTCATCGCCATTTTCGATAAGGACTTCAGCCGTGCCAGCCAATACATCGTAGCCAGTGCCGTCGGTAATTTCTGCGGGTGCGCGCGGTATGCTCATGCCGGCATCAACTTCGGGGCAAACGGCGATAACGCGCCCCTCGGCCATCCAGCGCTCGAGTAGATTATCCGAGACAGGCAATATTTTTCCGTCATAGCGAACCTTTTTGCCCAGCAGACAGGCGCTGATTAAGATTTTTTCCACGGGGTCTCTCGGTCTCCTTGAGTCGATGGGTATCAGTGGCCGCTAGGCGGGTGGTGTAAAGGCTTGTCGTTTGGCCTTTACCACTTCGCGGCTGGCGCAGCCTTCCATATGGTCATTAACCAGGCCCATGGCCTGCATAAAAGCGTAGGCGGTGGTGGGGCCAAAAAACTTCCAGCCGCGTTTTTTCAGGTCTTTACTCAGCCCTTGTGAGGTTTTGGTAATGCTGGGGATGGGATGATTGTACTCGCCCTTGCCAATATGCACTTCGCAGGTTTTGGGTTCCCACTGCCATATATAGGTGGCGAGGCTGCCAAATTCCTCGACCAGTTCAAGGGCGCGCTGGGCGTTGTTGATCGTCGCCTCGATTTTGCCGCGATGGCGCACAATTCCAGCATCCTGTAACAGTTCGGCGACCTTGTCCTCATCAAAGAGGGCAACTTGTTTGAAGTCGAAGCCCGCGAAGGCACTGCGGAAGTTTTCGCGCTTGCGCAGAATGGTCAGCCACGAGAGCCCCGACTGGAAGCCCTCCAGGCAAATCTTTTCAAACAATTGAAAGTCATTGGCGCTGGGCTGGCCCCATTCCTGGTCGTGGTAGCGCCGATAGTCTGCGTCATCCCCGCCCCAGTAGCAGCGGGTAATACCATCGTCATCGGTGCGTAAATAGTTATTCTGTGGTTCGGACATGATTTTGTGCCTCTTCGGCTGTTAGGCCGGCTAGCTGAAAAAGCTGGCAGCGTGTTGTTTTTTAACAAGGCTGCAAGGTGTCGCGAGTACGTCTAATTCTATCTGTTTCGACGATGGCAGAATACCGCCGCCAACATACACAAGGACCTGTGGTATCCCCATTCTACGCAAGCACATGAAAGACTTTCTCAGCTGCACTTAGACACGTAGCCGCAAAAGCGGCATTTGGTGATTTGCCAGCTTACACCTATACTGTCTATCCATACAGTATAGGTGTTGAGCGTGAAACTGGCTTCTCTTACCCCCGCGTGCCGACGCACGACAGTATTCCTCCCACTCTATCTCAGTCGAGTTGCGGCGGGTTTCCCCAGCCCGGCGGATGATTATCTTGATGGCGCTT
>QNFO01000309.1 GCA_003646355.1 Gammaproteobacteria bacterium | reverse complement strand
GGCTCTTGGTTGGCCACTCTTTAAATTAGAGGCTGCGTGTTTACGATACTAGTGCAAACAGCATTTTTTATATTTTTTGCCGCTGCCACAGGGGCAGGGCTCATTTCTTCCCGCCTTTGCGGTGTCGTGTCTAAACGGCTCCTGTGGCTGTTGGCGCCGCTGAAAAAAATGTGAGAACAACTTGTGCACAGCGGGTTCAATACGCTGCTGGTGTTGTTCGATCTCATCGTCACGGAGTTCGGATAGTTCGCCAAAACCACTCTCGGTGGCAAACAGTCGAATGGGCTCAAGGGCGGCTTCGAGTAGCATCGTGTCCGTTGGTGAGAGTGGCCCCCACAGATTGACGCCGCGCAAGAATCCGGCACACCAGTCATCGACGATAGTGTAGCGCCTGCCTTTAACATCGCCCTCTAAATACATGGCTTCATATTTGTCGGCACTCATATCTTCCATAACGTAGTTATAAAAGTTCATGATGAGTTCGTTGAATTCCTGGAGGTCTTCGATCTGTTCCCAGTTGGGGCTATGTTCTTCGCCGCCCCACAGTGCGGGCATCCATAGCGAGGGCAGAATCATTTGCGGGGCGCAGGCGATGGCGGCGAAATAGCCGTCGAGCTCTGAGGCGCCAAGTATTGCCTCATCGCCGCCGTGGTGGTCGAGATAGTAGTCAACCAGTTCGACTACATCGTCGGTTTCCGGTCGAACTCGGGGTGCTGTGTCGGGGCTACTTGCATCGAAGTCTTCGATAAAAACAGGCTTGGGCGTGGAGCGCTCGAGGCGTAAACCCAGGGCCATTTCAACGTCTTCGATATCGCCGGCACAGGTGATATCAACACACTGGCGGTTAAATAAATCGCGTACATCATCAATCAATTCTTTGCCGTCGATATCGAGCAAATAGGAAACCAGCAAACCATTGATGGTTGTTGCGGAGTTGTCCGCCCGTTGAATGTATTGCCGGTAGTGCTCAAGCACTTTACTGCGCAGGGTTGGGTGTTGTTTGACGATTTCGCTGAGCCCGGCCATCGCCGTCGCCCTGGCGAATTCATCGCGATCTTGCTGCTTAATGTAGAGGCCCAGCGGCTCAATCGCCGCGCTGCCAATCATACCCATCACCGTGGGTAGTTCGTGTAGCGCCCAGTCATCCTCGACCAGTACCTCGAAGAGTTCGATAAGGGGCATGATCGCACGCTCGCTACGCAGCTGCCCTAAAGTGCGCCAGGCATGAAGCGGCACCCAGACCTCCAAACTATCGCCCGCCGCCCCGTGCAGGGACTTATCGCCGATCAGTTCAATTAGCGCTGCTTCGTCACTGGCCTCAAAGTTATATTGTAAATAGTCGGGCCAGTCGCGAGTGTTTTGCTTCGCTTCGCCGAGGGTGAAGAGAATGTCCGTTTTTGCTGAACTCATAGTTTCCTTTACCGGTCGATTGTTCTGTCGCTCATCGGTCAGTGTAAACCGAAGGGGCTTGTTAATCGCTGCTATTACATAGTGTCGTTAATAATACTGCCATCAACATAGCGCCACTGCTGATTCTCCCGCTCGAAGCGGCTGCGTTCGTGCAGACGTTCGGCGCGACCATTCACTTTATAGATGGCAACAAATTCTACTTCGCCACTGTCATCATCGGTCTGCCCGGCGGTGGTATCGATAATCTTTAGTCGTTGCCAGTGCTGCTGGTTATTGCTCAGATCCAGTTGCGCCGGGCGAGTCGTGCTATGCCAGGTGCGCTGTAGGTAATCTTTATCCCCCAGGGTATAGGCACTGTAGCGGCTGCGCATTAGCGCGACGGCGGTTTTTGCCTGCTGCTCGTTGTTTAACAAGGGCTGGCAACATTGGGCCAGAGGCCGGCCGGTATCGCAGTAGCACAAGGTCATTTTCTTTGGTTTAGCCATAGTAAAAACTTGCGGAGCTGGTTGATGTTGGCTTGATATTAGATTTATCTAATATCTAATGGAAGGTCATGGCAGGTGCGACCCTTAGTCACTTGCATTCACAGTGCTAGCTAGCTATGTTGCGGCACTTACCCCGCTTTTTGTTTTGAGGCTTAGCCTCGAGGAGTTCGGCGATCTTACCTCCTGTCCGTCTTATTGTCCTGCTCGTTGCGCTAGTACAGGTGTCTTGCACGCTGGGGCCGGATTATCAGCGCCCGGCGACATTAGCAAAGGACGACTCAAGCACTGCCAGTGCGAGCTATCGCGGGGCCGCTAGTCAGAGCCCGAACACAGCGCCATCGACACAGCTCGACTGGTGGCGCATCTATAATGATCCTTTACTCGATAAATGGGTCGGCCACCTACTGGCTCAAAACCTTGATTTACGCAGTGCTGCCGAGCGCGTCATTCAGGCCCGCGAGCGCGTGGTTATTGTCGGTGGTGAACGTTGGCCATCGGTGGGTTTGGGGGTGGGTGGCAGCCGTAGTTTTGCGCCTGATTTCCTCCAGCCCAGTGAACGTAGTTATCAAAGCAATATCAATGTCGGCCTTGGTATTTCCTGGCAGGCCGATTTGTTTGGCAAAATCAGGCGCTCGGTCGAGGCGGCGCAATACCAAAGCCTGGCCAACGAAGCCGATTACCAGGCCCTGCAGCAGAGCCTGGTGGCCGAGCTGGTTCGGTTGCGGGCCTCGGTGGCCGTTTCCCAGCGCGAACTTGCGGTGCAAACAGATATTGTCGACAGCCGCCAGCGCACCCTCGACACGGTGCAGCGGCGCTATCAGCTGGGGGTAAAGAACACCACGGCACTCAGCGTTTACACGGCCGAGGAAAATGTCGCATCGGCGCAGGCTCAGCTGGTGGTGTTGAATCGGCAGTTAACAGAAAACTTGCTGGTACTCGATACCTTGCTTAATCAGCGGCCCGGCACCCTCGCTAAGGTTGAGACTGCCTTCCCCCTGTTGCCGCTTTCTGGCGCGGTGACTGTCGATATTCCCGCCGCCCTGCTTGATCAGCGGCCCGATATTCGTGGCAATGAGTTTCGCCTAATG
>QNFO01000308.1 GCA_003646355.1 Gammaproteobacteria bacterium | reverse complement strand
TGCAGCAGGCCCAGCTCGACCGCGTCGGTTGTTTTAAATACGAAGCCGTCGAAGGTGCCCCGGCCAATGAACTACCCAATCACGTACCCGAAGAAATAAAACAAGAGCGCTGGGAGCGTTTGATGGAAACCCAGCAGGTAATTAGCACAGCGCGACTGGCTAAAAAAGTCGGCAGCACAATAGAAGTGCTGGTCGATGAAGTTGACGAAGAGGGCGCCGTCGCCCGTTCATGGGCCGATGCCCCGGACATTGACGGCAATGTGTATTTGAACGGTGAGTGCGATTTACAACCCGGTGATAAATTGACCGTGCTCGTCGAACACGCCGATGAATACGATCTTTGGGCAAGCCCTGTTGGTGGTACTTAGTCGCCACATAACGGCGTCAATATGCGCGGTTTTGCTCCTCTGTGTGTGCCAAATTGAAGTACTAGAATTCCCCTCAGTTATTTACCCCAGTCCCTGTGGTGTTGGCTTTAGCTTTGTAGTAAGTTAAGCGCCGCACTGTATTTATGGCTCAGCCAAAAACAGTGCGATAAGTTTGCACACAAAGATAAAAAAGAACACGGGGTTAAGGGATTTGCTACCCGAGTCGTCGTTTTGCGCAGTGTGTTATTGGCGCTTAGCATTTGGTGACAATGTAACTCGGTGTTAACAAAATCTTTCTACCCTCCGTAATGAAGGTTCGGGCCTGGCTCGAATTAGTGGTTAATTTACTGGGTAAAAAACTATGGGATTACTGGTCAATATCGATAACGGCGGGTCGTTTACCGACGCCTTTGCCACGGACGGGGAGCGGGTCGCGCACATCAAATCGCCGACCACCCCCCACGACCTCAGTCAATGTTTTGTCGACTCCCTCGACAGGCTCTCGCGAGAACTCTACGGTGCTGAGGATTTAGCACGCCTACTGGGTGAGACCGATCACCTGCGCTACTCCACCACCTCGGGTACCAATGCGGTGGTTGAGCACAAGGGCTCCCCCGTTGGCGTCATGCTGATCGCGGGTGAGGAGAAAAGTCTCTACGGCGCGGCTGATACTCTTGGCAAAACCGGCCTGTGGTCAGCCATGGTGCCCGCTGCGCCCGTCACTTTAAGCCTGAGTAATAACGAACTCGATGAAGCCGAGCTGATGGAGGGCTTCACCACCTTAATTGCCCACGGTGTGTCTCGCGTTGTTGTCGCACTGCCCACGCGTGAGCAAGAGCTGATCGTTAAAGATGCGGTGCTGGAGCGCTATCCCCGCCACTTGATGGGAGCTCTGCCGGTATTGTTTTCTCACGAATTAGTGCGCGATGACAATAACGCGCGTCGTTTACTGTCATCGGTGGTCAACTCCTACCTGCACTCAAGCATGGAGCACTTCCTCTACGGTGCCGAGCGCATCACCAAGCAGCATCACCTCGCTAGCCCCATGCTGATTTATCGCAACGATGGCGATTCGGCCCGCGTGGCGAAAACCACCGCCATTAAAACCTACGGCTCCGGGCCTCGCGGCGGCATGGAAGGCATGGTTGCCTATGCCGGCATGTATGGTGCCAGCGCCATGGTGGGCATGGATATTGGCGGCACCACCACGGATATTTCCATGGTGGTCGATGGCGCACCCACTGAGTTGGCCCACGGCTTGATTGGCGATGAAGAAATCCCCTCGTCCTTCGCCATGGGTGACATCGTTAGCTTCGGTTACGGTGGCAGTTCGATTATTCGCGTTGAAAACAAGGCGATTCTGATTGGCCCCGAGAGTGTCGGTGCGGCACCCGGGCCGGCTTGTTTTGGTCGCGGGGGCAGCGTCGCGACGATTACCGATGCCCTGTTATTGGCCGGTATGATTGACCCCGGTAACTATCTCGGTGGTGAATTAAACCTCGATAGTTCGCTGTCGGAAGGCGTGATTAACAGTGATATTGCCGAGCCTTTAGGCCTGTCTCTCGACCAGGCCGTCGACGCCATGATTAACGCCTACGAAGGCCAGATCGCCCAGCACATGAACGAGGTGATGAGCACCCGCAAGATCGACATTGGCGACAGTGCCTTGCTCGCCTTCGGCGGCGGTGGCCCCATGAACGCCGGCGGCATTGCCGAAGCGGCGGGTTTTAAACGTTTGATTATTCCCGCTTATTCCTCGGTGTTTAGTGCCTACGGCATTGGCTTTAGTGACCTTTCCCACCACTACCGCGTGCCTCTCGCCGAAGTACAGGAACGCGGTGAAGAGCAGGTAGTTGAAGAAATGCGCACTCGTGCCAGCCGCGATATGTTCGGTGAAGGCATTGAGGCCGGTGACTGGAATGAGAGCCTGGAAGTGAGCGGTTCGAAAGATGGCCAGTTGATCACCCAGCCCTATGCCTCGGGCCAATTGAAGGCCCTGTCTGCCGGTTTGGTCGATAGCGCTTTGCAACTGACGGCGACTCACACCTTGGCGCATTTAAGCCTGCAAACGGCGACAGATGTTGCCGCTGCCCCCGCCCAGTCAACGGGTGAGGCCAGCGTTAACCTCAATGGTGAGTCGGTCAAGCTGCCGGTTTACTCGCTGAAAACAGCAGCAGCCGGTGCCAGCGGTGACGGCCCTGCATTATTTAGAGACGACTATTTGACCTGCCTGATTCGTACCGGTTGGTCGTTTAAGGTTTCCGCCAACGGTGATTTGATAGTGGAGAAGCAGCCATGAGTGAACAGAGTGCAAAGATGGAATTAAGTGGTGTCACTATCGAAGATGGCAAGGTAGCGATCACCGAATACCTGTCGATTGATCTCGACAAAGAAACCTGGCACTGCCGCCGTTGCGATCAAAATCTGGGCAACGCACGCGGGCCGTATGAAGAAGCACTGGTGGTTTACGAGCGCGAGCCGAGTGAAATTCACGACCCGGTGATCGACCCTGAAAAATACGCCTTTACCTATGCGCCCGATCCCGACTGGTGTCGCATCATCGAATACTACTGCCCCCAGTGCGCCACGCAGATGGAGGTTGAATACCTGCCGCCGGG
>QNFO01000307.1 GCA_003646355.1 Gammaproteobacteria bacterium | reverse complement strand
TCCTGCACCACATTAAAGGTCTTGTTCAGGGCCGGCCGCACAAGATTGTTTTGATCGGGCAAATCGACGTGGGTCGCGTAAACCAGGAACATTGCCTTAACTTCACCTTTTAAGGCCCGTTCCATCATGCCGATGGCCATGCCGGGGTTCTGGGCATTCATGGCCGTGTCGAGATTGCGCAAAGGTACGCGCCACTGCTTGGCGATATGAGCGCGATGCTCATCATTCTTTAAGGGCTCATTAAAGGGCAGGCGGCCAGTTAACCCGCCGGTAAAACGCTCACCCATAGCATTGGGCTGACCGGTCATCGAGAATGGCCCGCAACCGGGCTTGGCCAGGTTGCCGGTGAGGGTCAGTAAATTAATAACGGAAATTACATTGTGTTGGCCGTGGATGGACTGGTTGTAACCAATGCCCCACATAATCACTACACCGCCATAACCCGCGTTCATTGAGCCGGGAATGCTTTGCCCACCTTTAGCGCGGGCAAGGCGCTTGCGAGTCGCGTCGGCAAACATGCCGGCGACACGGCGAATGAGCTCTGGCGGTACATCGTGTCCGGGTCCACCCATACGATCTTGCACTTGCTCAGGGCTGTATTCGTTGGTCACGGTTTCAATATATTCTTCCCAGCCGGTGACGTGCTCGCGCAGAAAAGCCCAGTCGATAACATCGGGGTGGTCTTTTAACAGCACGTGGGCGAGGGCGTTAAGGAAGCTGATATCGCCGTTTAAAATGGGCACATGCACGGAGTTATCGGGGTTAATATCCTCATAACCTTTGGCTGTGCCGGTGTAGCGTGGGTCGACCACGACTGTGGGAATGTCGTTCTTCTTTTTGTGGTCGGCTGCGCGCCAGAAAATAATCGGGTGGGCTTCGCGAGCGTTGTGACCAAAGTGAATGATCATGTCGCTCAGCTCAATATCTTCATAAGCCAGCGGCGGGGTATCTGAACCGAGTATTTTTGAATAGCCGGTTACCGCAGAGGTCATGCACATGCGCGCATTCGCCTCAATGGTGTTGGAGCCGAGCACGCCCTTCATAAACAGGTTTTCCATGTACTGACCTTCCATAGTCAGCTGGCCCGAGCCGTAGAGGCCGATGGAATTGCCGGTGTACTTTTTGGCGAAGTGGGCGATTTTGTGGTCGACCAACTCACTGGCTTCTTCGTAGGACACGCGTACAAAGTGCTCCTCATCGAAAGAGCCTTTGGTACTACTGACGTATTCAAGATCACCGTGGCCGGGTTTTTGCCATTCGGCCCAAACATCTTTGCGCACGTAAGAGTCACCCTCCATGCGATCGACATAAATCGGCTCAGCGGCAGTCAGGCCTTTAATGCACTGCAGGCCGTAATTGGTGGGGTGCTCCTTATCGGGGCGCATGGAAACAATCTTGCCGTTTTCAGCTTGAATAACCGTGCCGCAGCCCACGCCACAGTAGGGGCACTGGGCCAGCGCAGTGGTTCTGCTTACGGTATTGGTGTCATCGGTGCCGGTGGTGGCTGCTTCCAGCTCGGGGTTGGCGCCAACCATTAAACTGGCACCGGTGGCGGTGCTAGCAATAAACGCACTGCTCTTTAGGAAGTCGCGTCGATCCATTTTGATTCGTTTCATCCTAAGAACCCTCGTTGTCAGCTAGTAAATGTAAATAAACAATAATATCGTCGATCTCCTGATCACTTAAATTGGCCATGCCATCGGGGCCGGAAAAACCCAGCATCCTCGTATTGGAGCGACCCGTTTTAATCGTCTCGCGTAGAAAGCCGTCCGAAGCTGGTGTGATTGTGCCTGCTCTGCCAATGGCAGTACCGGTACCACCGGCCATATAACCATCACCCTTGCGACCGTGGCAGGTCGAGCAAATAAGATCAAAAGACTCTTTACCTCTGCCTACGTCGCCTTTTGATGGCGGTTCAGCATCAACGGCCACGGAACGATCGGGCAATGTGGCGAATGAACGCAAGTACGCCAATACAGCCTTTCCCTTGTCTTCTCCCAGATAGGCAAAGGACGGCATGCCCGTGCCCGGGCGTCCACCGAGCATGGTCGCCAGAATAAAGCGGTCGGAGGCGACGCTGAGAAACTCGGGGTTAGACAGCGAAGGCGCAAAGCCGGGTTTGCCAATGGCATCGGCCTGATGGCAAACAGCGCAGCTTTGCGCGTAAATTCTTGCGCCTTCCGCGATGGTCGCCTTATCGGCTGCGTGAGCCTGACTGGTGATGAATAGTGGGGCCATAGCAAAGGCCACGATGACAGAAAAAAGAGATCGTTTTGTTTTATTCATGCTGATGTTTTGCCTGTAAAAAGAATTAATTCCACCCCGGGTGCGGGTGCGCTCCAAGGGTGATTTGGCGAACTATATTCATCTAGATTTTGAACGCAAGCATTATCATTCTTTTAGGGTTGCCGGAACATGATACTTGTCATCGAAAGGGGGGAATAAATCAATTAATAACGGGTTTGTGAACGAGTCGTATGATGACTGGGTGTTGGGCTGGTAGTTGATTTCCTATCTTCAGCTTAGCGTTGAAATTCCGGCAAGATTTCGTCAATTAATAACCGTGTTTGCTCCAGTAAATCTGCGTCATCATTACCCATGGGGCGCAGAATGAATTTTGAAATTCCTTGCTCGGCATATTCTTCAATGCGCTGGTGAATTTGCTCGGCGCCGATGGCGACGGTGTGGCTGAGATCTTTACCCGGCGCTAACTTCCTAAAACGGGCTAGCTCCCGCTGGGCGATGTCGTCACTGGTTTTGCCGAAGCGGAAGAAGAACCCGGTGCCGTAGTGGTCGTCGTCAATACTGCGGCCACTCACTTTTAGGGCTTCTACAATAGATTTTTTCGCGATACCCGCTTGTTGGGGTGACTCCAGTCCCGCCTGCCAGCCAGTGCCGATGCGTGCGGTACGCTTAATGGCCGCTTCGCTGCTGCCGCCTATCCACAAAGGGAGTTCGGTCTGTGCAGGTAAGGGCGAAATAACCGCGT
>QNFO01000306.1 GCA_003646355.1 Gammaproteobacteria bacterium | reverse complement strand
TTACTTCACCACCTGTGGCGGGATGATGTGGAACTGGCTGGTCAGCGGTCTCGCCAGTGGCGCCACCCTCGTACTATACGACGGCTCGCCCTTTGCGCCACAGCCTGCCAGCTTGATCGATATGATCGACGAGGAGGAGATTTCTATTTTCGGCACCAGTGCCCAATATATTGCGGCACTGGAAAAAGAGGGTATCGTGCCCCGTGAAAGCCACAAACTCACCCGGCTTAAAGCGATTCTATCAACCGGTTCACCCCTGTCTCCCGAGAGCTTTCGCTACGTTTATCGCGATGTAAAAATCGATGTTTGCCTATCGTCGATTTCTGGTGGCACGGGCATTCTCTCCTGCTTTGCCCTGGGCAACCCCAACCTGCCGGTCTACGAAGGAGAACTTCAGTGCTTCGGCCTAGGCATGGCAGTGGCTATCTTCAATGACGCGGGCCAAAGCGTGGTCGAGGAAAAGGGCGAGTTGGTTTGCACCCAGGCCTTCCCCGCCTGCCCCATCGCCTTTTGGGCAGATGAACACGGTGAAAAGTTTCACGTCGCCTATTTCGACACCTACCCCAATATCTGGGTCCAAGGCGATGTCGGCGAGGTCACCGCCAATGGCGGCATCGTGATACACGGGCGCAGTGATGTCGTGGTCGACTCTATCTGCATCCGCCAGCAGTGAGACGACGCCGTGCGCGTGGTACTCTTCGTGGTATTGCGTGAAGGCTTGGCTAACCCCGAGGCGCTGGCTTATTTTGCCAACTTAGCTGAACTCACGCCTTAACAATAAAACTGAAACAAAATCGATTAAAAGAGAGTAGTAATGAACAACACTTTGAAATATTTCAGCCTCACGATCGCCCTCTTGCTCAGCCCATTATTGGCGATGCAACAGGCCTCAGCCTCCCCTGCCGTGAATGCGGGCGCAACACCGATTCCCAAAGAAACCCAGGTGACCCTGCACACCACCCTCGGTGATATTGTGATCAAACTGTATCCCACCCGCGCACCCATCACCGTCGCCAACTTTGTCGGCTATGTGAACAGCGGTCACTACAAGGACACCATTTTTCACCGGGTAATTCCCGGCTTTATGGCCCAGGGTGGTGGCTTTACGTCCAAGTTACGAAAAAAGCCTAACCTGGCGCCGATACTCAACGAAGCCGACAATGGTCTGAAAAACAAGCGCGGCACCCTCGCCATGGCCCGCACCAACGACCCCCACTCGGCCTCCACCCAGTTTTTCATCAACCTATCCAATAACGATTTTCTTGATCACAGCGGCAAAAACCCCAAGGGCTGGGGTTACGCGGTATTTGGCAAGGTGGTTAAAGGCATGGATGTGGTCGATAAAATGGCGCGTGTTCCCACTCGTGGCCGCGGCCCCTTTCGCTCCGATGTGCCCACTGAAACGATTGAAATCACCGGCGCTGAAGCCCAGTAAAACTTGAGCAACACTGACCAATAAACCATTAACAATACGGGCCGCCCCCGCGCGGCTCTGGAGTCCCTATGAATTTTGACCCGCTGCTACAACCCCTCGACCTCGGCTTCACCACCATCAAAAACCGCATCATGATGGGCTCAATGCACAGCCGTATGGAACTGCTCGATCGACCCTACGAACGTCTAGCTGCCTTTTACGGCGAGCGCGCCAAAGGCGGCGCGGGTTTGATTGTCACCGGTGGTTATTCACCCAACGAGAGTGGCGTGATTGAAAGCGGCGCCCCGGTTTTTGACAACGAGGGCGAACTACCCAAGCACCGTCTGGTCACTGACCGCGTACACGCCGAAGGCGGCAAAATTCTCATGCAGTTATTGCACACCGGACGCAATGCGAAAATCCCCCAGCCGGTGGGCGCGTCAGATATTCCCTCGCGCATTAATCCCTGCAAACCGCACATACTGACCGGCGATGAGATCGAACAAATCATTGCAGACTTCGCCCACAGTGCCGCGCTGGCTAAAAAGGCTGGTTACGACGGTGTTGAAGTGATGGCATCGGAGGGCTACCTACTCAACCAAATGCTGGTCACGCGCACTAATAACCGCACTGACCAATGGGGTGGCAGTCACGAAAACCGCATGCGCATGCCACTGGAAATTGTGCGTCGCGTAAAAGCCGCCGTCGGCAATGACTTTATTTTGATGTACCGCATCTCGGCCATCGATTTGGTTGAAGGTGGTGCTACTGGCGCGGAAATTATCGAGCTGGCACAGGCACTGGAAGAAGCCGGTGTCACCCTGTTCAATACCGGCATTGGCTGGCACGAGGCACGCATCCCCACCATCGCCTACATGGTGCCGCGTGGTGCCTGGCGCTTTGCGATTCGCAAATTGAGTGAAGCGGTGAACATTCCCGTGATCGCCTCCAACCGCATCAACACCCCCGATGTCGCCAATGACATTGTCGCCAGCGGTGATGCGGCCATGGTGTCGATGGCTCGCCCGATGCTCGCCGACCCCCATTTTGCCAACAAAGTGGCCGAGGGCCGTCCCGAAGAAATCAACACCTGCATCGGCTGCAACCAGGCCTGCCTCGACTTTATCTTTACCGGGCGCGTCACCAGTTGTCTGGTCAACCCCAAAGCTGCCCGTGAACTTGAATTTGAAGAAAACGTTCAAGTCAAAAGTGCCAGTAAAAAGGTCGCTATTATCGGTGCAGGCCCGGCGGGTTTATCGGCTGCCTGCACAGCGGCGGAGCGTGGCCACAAGGTGACTTTATTCGACGCCAGTAGCGAAATTGGCGGCCAATTGAATCTCGCCAAAACCGTGCCCGACAAAACCGAGTTCTACGAATTTATTCGCTACTTCAAGTCCCACCTCGACAAGTACGGTGTCGACGTACAACTCAATACGACTGTCGATGCGACAAGTCTTGGTGACAACTTTGATGAAGTGATAGTCGCCACCGGCATCGTGCCGCGTATTCCCGAGATTGACGGCATCGACCACCCCTCGGTGATCTCCTACCTAGACCTGCTCAGCGGTAAAGCCACCACCGGCA
>QNFO01000305.1 GCA_003646355.1 Gammaproteobacteria bacterium | reverse complement strand
TTATTATTTTTATACTCAAAATCCACTGGACTTACAAGTTCAAAAAGTGAATGCATGCTCCGTGGAAATAACCTGGGAAATGGGTATATACTCCTATTGAAGTTCTGTTAACATTCTCCTCTCCTCTGAACAGCAGGTTTTGATCAAGCAAAACCCATGTTAGCAGAAGTTTGTTACAGGCAGGTCAATTTTGGGATGGCAAAGCTGACCTGAATATCCTTATTGTTTTTTAAGCAGCAGGCTTAGTCCAAGATTGATGACTGATACAATAAAAATAATGATAAATGGTAACTACTCACCCCCCTACACCCACACCCATAGAATGGAGGCTCATGACCTAATATTCAACCGTTCTTCACGCGAATATTTTCAGATTTTTTTCTTGACAACATAGAGTTTCATTTCTATACTCCTGACCTAATCAATAAATTATAACAGGTCAAGAACCATGGGCAGTTACTTTGGATCAAAGGCGACTTCGGGATTGTGTCAGCCCATTATTGCCATGATGCCACCACATGACATTTATATTGAAACCCACCTTGGCGGGGGAGCAATTATGCGGCGAAAGCCAGCCGCATTGCACAATATTGGTATTGATCTCGATCCAAAACCACTTTCCGCATTCGAGTGTGTTTACCCGGTAGAAAAGGTTTATGGCTGTGCACATCGGTTTCTCTCTGCCTATACCTTTCGTGGACGTGAACTGGTGTACTGCGACCCCCCTTATCTTCACCACACCCGTACCTCTGGCCGTCGTTATCGCTTTGACTATGAGGAGCGGGATCATGTTGAACTGCTGCAACTGCTGAAGACACTACCCTGCTCTGTTATACTTTCCGGTTACCCATCCGCTCTCTACGATGAGCTGTTACCGGATTGGAGAACAATTGAGCTGCAAGTGATGAACCAAAGCGGTGTACGAACTGAGAAGCTTTGGTTCAATTTCACCCCTGACCGGGTACACTGGCCAAGCTACGCAGGAAAAAATTTTACTGACCGGCAACGCATTAAACGTAAAGCTGCAAACTGGGGCAAGCGCTATCATGCCCTTCCTTATGCAGAACGTCTCGCTGTATTTTCCTCAATAATGGCTGTCGAGGCAGGTGAGCAAATTTAGCCGCCATGGCCAGTGTCAATAAGAAATCCCTGCGTGAAGAGTTCGATCAACTCAAGAAGACATTCAACGATCTCTCAAGTGAGGGCAAAGTCACACCAGAGGTTGAAAGCTTATTTCAGTCCATGATCCTGCTCTTCGAGCTGCTGATTGCTGTATTCATGGAGAAAAAGACCAAAAAGAACAGCCGCAACTCCAGCATACCATCCTCTCAAACCGGCAAAGACAAGAGCTCTAAAGTATCCGGAACTAACGGTAAAGGAAAGGAACAAAATGGCGTATTGTCTGGAAACACGCGCACAGTAGAGACAACGCAGGTATCCGAAGTTCATGATTGTGAATCCTGCGGTGAACCCCTGGACGACACTCCTGCTATCGAACATGAGCGACGTACAAAGATCGATATCATCTTCGAAAAGGTGGTCAGTCATATGGATGCCGAGATCAAGATATGCCCCCGATGCAACATGCAAAACAAGGGGCATTTCCCTGAAGATATGTCAGGGCCCCTGCAGTATGGCCCGGGAATCAAGAGCTATGTCGTGAATCTACTGGTTACCCAGATGATCTCACTCAAACGAGCTCAAAAAATGCTCCAGACCATAATCGATCAGCTGCTCTCCGAAGCGACTATCTTGAAATATGTGATGCAGCTACATCATGCTCTGGAGGAATGGGAGCAATCATCCATTGAACGTTTACTGCAGATGCCGGCCATACATGCAGACGAAACATCATTACGGGTTAACAAAAAGAACCACTGGATTCATGTATATTCGGCAGCCGATATTACTCTTAAGTTCCTGCATCCAAAGCGGGGACTTAAGGCAATTGAGGATATCAGCATAATTCCCCACTATGGCGGGGTAGTGATTCATGATTGCTGGCAATCATACCTTTCTTATGATCATTGTGATCATGGCCTGTGCGGTTCACATCTGCTGCGAGAGCTCACCTTCATTGTGGATTCCAATGGTTATGCATGGGCTTCCAACATAAAACGGCTGCTGCAGGAAACCTGTGCAATTGTTTCCAGACGTCAATCGAAACAACTCACTGAGCAGGAATATAAGAACCTGCAGAAACGCTATCGAAACATTATGACCCGTGGCGAAAAAGAACTTCCCCCCATTCCGCCGAAACTAAATGGTAAACGGGGAAAGGTCGCCAAGTCGGATGCTCACAATCTATGGGAGCGACTAAAAAAACATGAGACAGCGGTACTGCTTTTTGCCAAGGACTCTCATGTGGCATTCACAAACAACCGAGCGGAACGTGACCTGCGAATGAGCAAGGTCAAACAGAAAGTATCAGGCTGCTTCAGGACAAAGAAGTATGCCGATGCCTACTGTCGGATCTCCAGCTATCTACAGACCATGGCAAACAAAGGGTATAATCCGCTGGTTGCCATCCAAATGGCCTTCTCTGACCAGACCTAACCTGATAGGGGTGAGTAGTTACCTTAAATTATAAAATAAATACAGGCTATATTTGATTTTTTCAATTTAAGAATTTATAAATTTTGCGGACAGGATGGCTAAAATTCAACTGTCGCAGTACTCCGAAAAATAAAGGATGTAATGACGGCTTTATAAAGAATGTCTTACCATGTCCGCTCCAATATTTAAATTATGGCTCTAAGGTGCTTTGATCCTTAATTTTATTTTAAGAGATCTTGTAAACCAGTATGTCAAAATTGGACATACGGGACATGGTATTTCCACCAGTAACGTGAAACTTAAAAAAACTATGATTTTAAAAATCAAATCAGTCTTAAGCATTTAAAAAAAAACTGATAATAATCGGGAGTGTGAAGTATTGCCTAAAAATAAAATTAAAATAATGCTTGATTTTTGTCTGGTGCTCTTTATTACCCAGTATTTTC
>QNFO01000304.1 GCA_003646355.1 Gammaproteobacteria bacterium | reverse complement strand
TGGCAAGGTTAATCAGCTCATTGCGACCTTGCGCTTTTCAGTGCCCGGCGTAACGCTAATTTCGCCACCGCCTCATCACGATATTTATTCGATTGAAGATCTGGCCCAGCTGATCTTTGATTTAAAGCAAGTGAATCCGAAAGCGCTGATATCCGTTAAATTGGTATCGCGTCCCGGTGTTGGCACCATTGCAGCGGGTGTGGCCAAGGCCTATGCGGACATGATTACCATCTCCGGTTATGACGGTGGTACGGCAGCCAGTCCGCTGACGTCGATCCGCTATGCCGGTTCGCCCTGGGAGCTCGGCCTTGCCGAGACCCACCAAACCCTGCGTGCTAATGACCTGCGTGGCAAAGTGCGGGTACAGGCCGATGGTGGCCTGAAAACCGGGCTCGATGTTGTTAAAGCGGCTATTTTAGGTGCTGAAAGTTTTGGCTTTGGCACCGCGCCGATGGTCGCCCTGGGTTGTAAATATCTACGCATCTGCCATTTGAATAACTGCGCGACCGGTGTTGCGACTCAGAATCAGGAATTGCGCGACGGTTACTATAAAGGCACCGTTGAAATGGCGAAGAACTTTTTCCTCTTCGTTGCAGAAGAGGTGCGTGAGTGGCTGGCCGTTCTCGGTGTCGCCTCTTTGCAAGAGCTTATTGGCCGTGTTGATCTGCTCGATTTATTGCCCGGTGTGACTGCGCGTCAAAACCAGTTGGATTTAAGGCCCATCATTCATACGGATGATCTTTTGGAGTCGAAGCCCCAATACTGCCAGCAGGAGAGAAATGCTCCCTGGGATAAAGGCCTGCTTGCCGAAGAAATGGTGGTAGATATGCTGCCTGCTATCGAGGCCAAGTCGGGCGGGCGTTTTGAATATCAAGTGTCCAACTGTGACCGCTCTATCGGTGCCCGTTTGAGCGGAGAAATTGCTCGCCGCCACGGTAATCAAGGTATGGCCACTAGCCCGCTTGAACTGCGTTTGTCCGGTGTTGCCGGGCAGTCGCTGGGTGCCTGGAATGCCGGGGGCCTGGATATTTATCTCGACGGCGACGCCAATGATTACGTCGGTAAAGGCATGGCAGGCGGAAAGATCGTGCTCACGCCACCCCAGGGCAGTCAGTTTGCCAGCCATAAAACGCCAATTATGGGCAACACCTGTTTATACGGTGCGACTGGTGGGCGGCTATTTGCGTCGGGCCGTGCGGGCGAGCGTTTCGCCGTGCGTAACTCGGGTGCTCAGGCAGTGGTTGAAGGCGCGGGAGACCACTGTTGTGAATATATGACCGGCGGTGTGGTCACCATTCTGGGGCCGACGGGTTATAACTTTGGTGCCGGTATGACGGGCGGATTTGCCTATGTGCTGGACATGGAGCGCAAGTTTTACGACCGGGTCAACATGGAGCTGGTTGAGCTGAGCCGCATTACCACAGAGCCTCTGGAGAACCATCGTAATTATCTGCGTGAGGTTATTGAGGGCCATGTCGAGGCGACGGGCAGTGAATGGGGGGCAACCTTGTTGGAAGATTTTGGTGACTATGTGTCTAAGTTTTGGCTGGTGAAACCGAAATCTGCTTCTTTAAACAGTTTGTTGGCGACGACACGAGCCCGCCCGGAATAATTGAATGAATGTGATTGGTAGCATAAAGAATCAAGGTGGTAAGAATGGCTGATCGGCTTAATAATGACTTTCAGTTTCTCGATCTAAAAAGAGAAGATCCGAGTAAAAAGTCGATTCAAAAGCGCACTTCTGGTTACGCAGAAATCTATGAGCCTTATGAAAAAGTTGAGGCTCAGGAGCAGGCCCATCGTTGCCTGGATTGCGGCAATCCCTATTGCGAGTGGAAGTGCCCAGTGCACAACTATATTCCCAATTGGTTACAGCTGGCCACCGATGGCAATATTATTGAAGCGGCTGAGTTGAGCCACCAGACCAATACCCTGCCTGAAATTTGCGGCCGGGTTTGCCCGCAGGATTTACTCTGCGAGGGCGCCTGTACGCTGAATGAAGACTTTGGTGCGGTGACCATCGGTAGCGTCGAAAAATACATTACCGATACAGCGCTTGCCATGGGTTGGCAGCCTGATTTGTCGAATGTTGTTGCTACCAGTAAGCGTGTCGCTATTGTTGGCGCCGGGCCTGCGGGCCTGGGTTGTGCCGACGTGCTGGCACGTAACGGTGTTGCCTCGGTGGTCTTTGATAGTCACCCTGAAATAGGGGGTTTGCTGACCTTTGGTATTCCCGAGTTCAAATTAGAAAAGTCAGTGTTGGTCAAGCGTCGCGAAGTGTTTGAGGCCATGGGCATAGAGTTTCGCCTGAATACTGAAGTCGGCAAAGAGGTGATGTTCGATAGCTTGCTCGAAGAATTCGATGCGGTTTTTCTGGGTATGGGTACTTACACCCCGATGAAGGGCGGTTTCCCCGGTGAAGATATGCCGGGCGTATACGATGCGCTGCCTTATTTGATCGGCAACGTGAACCAGAATCAGGGCTGGTCTCAGAAAAACGCCCAGTTCGTCGATACCGCTGGGAAAAAGGTTGTGGTGCTGGGTGGTGGTGATACAGCGATGGATTGTAATCGTACCGCTATTCGTCAGAGTGCTAGCAGTGTGAGTTGTGTTTATCGTCGTGACGAGGCGAATATGCCGGGTTCACGTCGCGAAGTGGCCAACGCTAAAGAGGAGGGGGTTGAGTTTCTGTTTAATCGCCAGCCCATAGAAATTGTTGGCGAGGATAGTGTTACGGGTATTAAAGTGGTCGAAACTCGCCTTGGTGAGCCCGATAAAAATGGCCGCCGTCGCCCCGAACCTATTGCCGGTAGTGAGCAAGTTATTTCGGCTGATGTTGTCCTCGTCGCCTTTGGTTTTCAACCGAGCCCGGCGAGTTGGTTTGTTGAGCATGATATTACTGTCAATGATTGGGGCGGCGTCATTGCGGCCGAAGAGCAAAAGTATAAGTTTCAAACTTCGAACGCCAAGGTCTTTGCCGGGGGTGACATGGTCAGAGGCTC
>QNFO01000303.1 GCA_003646355.1 Gammaproteobacteria bacterium | reverse complement strand
GACGATGCGTCTTTCGGCCATCCCCATGTGCACTACCGCTGGCGCGATGCCGGGGGTGATCTTCAAACCACCGTGTTAACCGGAGGCTATAACTTAAGGCTGCAATTGGGCAAAGCGGTTGATGGCCGCGTCGATGGCCAGATTAGTTTTGATGTGCCGGACGAAGATACTCGTTTGCAGGGTGAGTTTAGTATTCGTGTCGATTAAGGGATCGTTGTCGCTTGCGTAGCAGAGCTATTCCCGAAAGCGTCGAACAGTACGCAGTAAGAAAAGGATAGCAAAGCAGAGGCCGACAAGGGGCAGTGAACCGTAGCGGTTGAAGGGGGTTGAACCCGTGAAGGGTGTTACATCTGTTTTCAGTATGCCCGGCTCAAAGCGAGGAAGTTGTTCGCGCACTTTGCCACGCTGGTCGATGACTGCCGTTATGCCATCGTTAGTCACTCGTAGTAATGGCTTGGCATTTTCCAGGGCACGCATGCGGGCCATTTGGAAATGCTGGTGGGGGCCGATGGAGTCGCCGAACCAGGTGTCATTGCTGACCGTTAACAAAATATTGGCATCGCGGGCATCGCGGGCGAGTAGGTCGGGGTAGGCAATTTCATAACAAATGGCGGGGGCAATTTTCACCTTGCCGATAACAATTGGCGCCTGTTGCTCAGCGCCCGCGCTAAAAGCTGACATCGGCAAATCGAAAAATTCGATGGTGCCGCGAAGCCATTGTTCCAGAGGCACATATTCCCCAAAGGGTACGAGCCGGCGTTTTTGGTAGCTGCCATTGGCTCGGCCCAGGCCGATAACCGAGTTGTAATACTGGTGGCCGCCCTCGCTGGAAGGGATGCCCGTAATGACGCCGACGAATTCTTCTTTTAGGTTGGCATCAATATCACCCAGAAAGCCTTCAATGTTATTTTGTAAGGTCGGCAGGGCGGCTTCGGGCCAGATAATCAGGTTCTGATCGTAGAGCGCTTCATTGGTCTCTTTGAAATCAATAAGAATTTTCTTTAGTTCTTCATCGCGCCATTTCTCCAGTAAAGGCTGGTCGGGTTGCACCAGTGCGACCTTGAGAGCCTCGCCAGAAGGCCGGGACCAGTTAAGCGTACTGAGCCCAGCACCGCCGGCGCAAATCAACAGGGCGACGATAAGGCCTCCCGAAATAACGCGCTTACTTGCCGTGTACTCGGTAAGCAGGGCGATGAGTGCCCCGCAAAAAACGATAAAGCCGCTCAAGCCCATAACGCCAGTGACAGGTGCCCAACCGGCAATCCAGGTGTCGATAAAACCATAGCCGATGTTGAGCCAGGGGAAGCCGGTAAGAAACCAGCTTCTCGACCATTCGCCCAGTACCCACAGCGCCGGGAAAGCGAGCAGCACGGCAATGGGAGGGGCTTTGCGGAACAGGCCGAACAGCGATAATGGCAGGGCGAAAATGAACGCCATGGCAAAGGTGAAGAGTGCCGTGAGTGGGGTGGCGAGCTCAGCAGGTGCGTGACCAAAATCGTGAATGCTGACATACACCCAGCTTGTTCCTATCCCGTACATGCCGAGTCCAAACACCAGGGATATTGAAAAAACCTCTCTCATGTTTTGGCCGCGACATAAAAAACACAGCGAGCAGATGCTAAAAAACGCGACTGGCCACCATGAGAACGGTGCTAGTGCTAGCGGCAATAATGCGCCGCCAAGTAGCGCCAGAAAAAAGGAGTAAAGGTTGGTTTTATGTTCGGCCATATCTGTTGTTTTTACCTTGTCCTGTTTTTATTTTTAGTCTTCTGACACTTCGGGTTGCTGGCATTTTAAGGCGAGTTGATGAATTTGTCGCTCATCACCGTCAACAACCGTGAAGAAGTACTCGCCCAGTGAAACGTCTTCACCGACTTTTGGCAAATGGCCGAAGGCCTGGGTGACGAGTCCGCCAATGGTGTCGAACTCATCTTCATTAAAGCCCGTAGCGAAAAACTCATTGAAGTCTTCAATGGTGGTGAGGGCGGGAAGCTGGTAGCTACCGTCTTCCTGTTGTTGAATGGGGTTTTGTTCTTCAAGGTCGGTTTCGTCTTCGATTTCGCCGACAATCTCTTCGAGAATATCTTCAATGGTGACCAGACCGGCAACACTGGCGTATTCATCCATGACAATGGCCATGTGGTAACGCTGTTCGCGGAATTCTTTGAGCAACACATTGAGACGCTTGCTTTCGGGGATGATATTAGCCGGACGAATGACGTCGGCGATAGCAAAGTTTTCCTTGCCTTCAAGTAATAGCGGCAGCAACTCTTTGGCGAGCAATATGCCTTTTATGTCGTCGACGGACTCGCCAATTACCGGAAAACGCGAGTGCTTGGAGTCGGTGACTAAGGTCAGTACTTCTTCAATATCGGCAGATTCTGGGATCACCGTCATGCGTGAGCGAGCGACCATGATTTCTCGCACCTGCTGATCGGCAACGCTCAGCGCGCCCTCCATGATTTCCAGCGCCTCGCCATCAATGACCTTGTCGTCATAGGCGCTACGCAGGATTTCAGTGATGTCGTCCCGGGTCGCCGGTGTCGATGAAAAGATGCGGGCAAGTCGTCCCAGCCAGGAGCGGGCTTGCCCGTTGGTACTGTCTTCGGTCATGGTAATTGTGTCTCTTCTTTGGGTGCTAAATAAGGGGGCGGGAAATTGAGTTTGCCCAAGATAGTGGTTTCGAGGGCTTCCATGGCTTCGGCTTCGTTGTCTTTTATATGGTCGTAGCCGAGCAAATGCAAGGTGCCGTGTACCAGCATATGGGCCCAGTGGGCTTCGAGTGTTTTGCGTTGTTCGGTGGCTTCTTTGCGCACGATGGTGGCGCAAATGACGATGTCGCCCAGCAGATCCGATTCGACAAAGTCGGGAATGTCAGCGGGAAAGGAGAGGACATTCGTCGGCCCTTCTTTACCCCGATAGCGCAGATTCAACTCGGCGCTTTCAGCGGCGCTAACAATGCGCACACTGATTTCAGCCTCGGGCTTAAGGTCGCCCAGGGTG